>JALOPC010000070.1 GCA_025454095.1 Syntrophales bacterium
TACCGCCGGGAACGTTTGAACTCCTGCGGGAGACGCTCCATGAGGTACACCCGGTTGAAGACGCCGGTCAGGGGATCGCGGATGGACAGGGCGCGGACTGCCTCGTTCGTCAGCCGCAGGGACCGATCGAGGTCGACGATCCGCCGCGCCGCGCCGATGCAGGCCGACAGCTCGGCCGGATCGGCGGGGAGGGGAAGGGTTGCATCCGCCCCGGCCGCAAGCCCCTTCAGGGCCAGGGATTTGCGCTTGCCCCGCGCCAGGATCAGGACGTAGACGTAGGCTGCGGTTCTGCGGGCGCGGATGGCCCGGCACAGATCGTACCCGTCCATGCCCGCCAGGCGCGCCCCCGCAATCACGATGGCAAACGCCTCCCTCCCCATGGCGGCAAGCCACGGCCGCGATGCGGCAGTACCCGGCGCCGGCAAGGGCCTTCACGAGAGCCTCGCTGTCGGCGGGATCGTCCACGGCGATCAGAATGGATGGCGCCTGTTCCTTCATTCGAGCGACCTTCCCGGAGTCCGGGTTTCCGCCCCCCGGGGGCTTGCCCCGCGGGGATTCCCCCCACCCGGTTCTCAGTGGTTACCGAGGGCCGCGGAGATCGTGGCGAGCTTCCGCTCGAGTTCCCCGATCGCCTCTTCGGCCCCGTCGAGCTTCTGCGCGCGGGCATCCGCCTCGACGCGCCTGGCGATTTCGTAGATGTCGTTGAACCCCAGGTTTGCCGACGCCCCCTTGAGGGAGTGAGCGGACATGACGACCCCCTGGCAGTTCCGGACCGCGAAGGCATCTCGCAGTTTGTCCAGGTCCGCCACGCCCACGCTGACGAACAGCTCGGCCATTTCCCGAAAGTCCTGCTCGTCGAGCCCGATCGTTTCCGCCATCTCATTGAAGTTCATTTGTCTCTCCGGTTTTTTCTCTTGTTCGCCGTTTCCGCTCTTCCTGACTTCCCAGCTTCCTGACTTCTATTTCTTCACCGGCGTCCACTTCTGGAGCATCTCCTGGATGGCCTCCCTGCGGATCGGTTTCGTGATGTAATCGTCCATGCCGGCCGAGAGGCACTTCTCCCGGTCGCCCTGCATGGCATTGGCCGTCATGGCGACGATCGAAAGATGCTTGCCGCTTTCCCGCTCGGCCTGCCGGATCGACGCCGTCGCCTCGTAGCCGTCCATCTCCGGCATGTGGCAGTCCATGAACACGAGGTCGTAGGCGGCCTTGCCCAGCATGTCGATTACCTCCCGGCCGTTGGCCGCGACATCGACGGAGAGGTTGAACTTCTCGAGCATCCGGATGGCCAGTTTCTGGTTGACGGGGTTGTCCTCCGCCACGAGCACCCGCACCCTCTCGGCCGTCACCGCTTCGGGCTGCTCCGTCTTTTTCTCCGCGCGCGCCTCCGCCAGGCTGTGGCGGGTGATGAGCGGCAGGGGCTGTCCTTTCAGGGTGGCGCTCCAGGCCGTCACCAGGGCATCCATCAGGATGGACTGGTGGACCGGCTTGACGAGGTAGGCCGCAAACCCCACGTCCTGCATCCGCTTGGCGTCGCCGCGCTTGCCGATGGAGGCGATCATGACGAGCACGGTCTGCCCGAGGCGCCCGTCCTGTTTGATCCGGCGTCCCAGTTCCTCGCTGGCGCTCTGCTCGTCGTGGTAGGCAATGATGGCCATTCGGAAGGGATCCCCCGCCTCCTGGCTCTCGAGCAGGATCCGGTGCGCCTCTTCGTTCGAGCTGCAGCTCGTGTAGCGCATCCCCCAGCCGGCGACCTGCTCCTCCAGCGTCCGGCGGTTGATCTCCCGGTCGTCGACGATGAGAAGCCGCACCCCCGAGAGATCGGCCTCCTCGACCACCGTGGAGGCGGCCTCGGGGTCGATCGCCATGGGCAGGGAGAACCGGAACGTGGAGCCCTTCCCCTCCCGGCTCGTCACGCCCATCGTGCCGCCCATGCACTCGACGAGCTGCCGGGAGATGGCCAGGCCCAGGCCCGTGCCTCCGTAGCGGCGCGTCGTCGACGCATCGGCCTGCGTGAACTTCTCGAAGATGTACTCCAATTTCTCCTCGGGGATGCCGATCCCCGTGTCCTCCACGCTGAAATGGAAAACCGTCGTGCCGTCCGGTTTCGTCTCGCAGCCCACGCCGATGATGACGTGGCCCGACTCGGTGAACTTGACGGCGTTGCTCACCAGGTTGGTCAGAACCTGCCGGATCCGGCCCGGGTCGCCGATCACGCGGCGCACGGGCCCGCAGAGATATCGCACGATCAGGCTCAAGCCCTTCTCGTCGGACCGCACGGCCAGCAGGTCGGCCAGCTTCTCCACCGTCGTGCGCAGGTCGAAGGGGATGGGCTCGATGGTGAGCTTTCCCGCCTCGATCTTGGAGAAATCCAGGATGTCGTTGATGAGGGCCAGCAGGTTTTCCGCCGACACCTTGACGGCCTCGGCGTATTCTTTCTGTTCGCCGTCGAGGTCCGTCTCCATCAGCAGCGTCGAGAACCCGATGATGCCGTTCATGGGCGTGCGGATCTCGTGGCTCATGTTGGCGAGGAATTCCGACTTGGCGCGGTTCGCCGCCTCGGCGGCCTGGGCCATGATGCCGGCCCGCTCGATGGACTCCTCGAGCTGGCGGTTGATCGCCTCGAGTTCCCGGTTGACCCGTTCGGCCTCCTCCTTGGCCTTCTTGAGACCCTCCTCGGCCTGCTTGCGCTCCGTGATGTCCAGCAGCGAGGCAATGCTGTGCCCGGAATCCGGGATCATGGCGACGCTCAGGAGAACGTGCCGGATGCGGCCTTCGCCGTCGCGCATCTTGAGTTCGTAGCGGCGCGGCACCTCGCCGGGATTTTCCCGCCTCATGTTGTGGTAGGTCATGAGACGCTGCAGTTCCTCGGGGGGCGTGAATTCGATCCAGCTGCGCCGCCCCTCGATCTGGGCCCGCGTCAGCCCTGTGAATTTCTCGAATTCCGCGTTCACCAGCGAGATCGTGGTGTCGTCCTCGATGATCACCATCGCCGTGCCGGAACCGTCGAAGAGGGCCCGGTACATCGCCTCCGATTCCCGGAGGGCCGTCTCCGTGCGCTTGATGTCGGTGATATCGACCACGATGCCCCGGATGCCCGCGGCCCTGCCGCCCCGGACGATCGGGGAGGCGTTGATCATCACGGGGAAGGTGCGCCCGTCCTTGCGCCGGGCCGTATACTCGACATCGGGCAGGGATTCTCCCTTCAGGATCCGGATGATGTTCCGCTGGATGCGATCCTGGTCCTCGGGGATGAAGATGTCGAGGGCGTTGATGCCCCGCCCCAGGTCCTCCGGCGTGTACTGCAGCACCTCGAGGCCCCGGCGGTTGCCGAAGGTGATCCGGCCCATCACGTCCGTCTCGAAGACGATCTGCGGCAGCGAATCGGCCAGTTCCCGCGTCCGCTGCTCGCTTTCCTCGATGGCCCTCTGGACCCGCTTCTGCTCGGAGATGTCGACGAAGCTCTCGATGAGACAGCGCCTGCCGTTCATGGACGCGGGGACCACGGTCTTGACGATCGGGATGTCCCTGCCGTCGGCGGAACGCAGAACCCTCTCCGACTGGTGGATCGCCTGGCCGAGATCCGTCACGGGGCAGGCGCCATGCTCGGCGGTACAGACGAACCGGTGGCAGACGGACCCGACGATCTCGTCCCGGGCAAGACCGATCATGCGCGCCGCCGCAGGGTTGACGTCAAGGATCCGGTGCGTGGACGGATCGATGACGAGAATCCCCGTGTGGACGGCGTCGAAAAGCGCCTTCAGGTACTCCTCGTGGCCGGTTGCCGGGTTCTGCTCGCTGTCTGGGGTTTTGCGGGCCTCTATTCTCATGCAGCTGTCCTGTTTGCGTCGTGCCGGGAGGCGAGACGAACCGCGGGCGTTGCTCTTCCCCCCGCTTGCCGTACGCACCTCACCGCCAAGAGAACGATGCACGAAGCATACCAGGGAAATGGCGTCGCAGCCGAGCTGTCCCCTTTATCGGATTCCCCTTTTGTGTTAGGAAGATGGGCGTGGAGGAAACATCGAATGCTCTGGAACATTCTTGCCCGGATCGGCGGTCTTCTCGTCTGGGCGATCCCGGCCATGATGGCGCTCGGGTTTGCGGCGGGACTCGTCATGGACGCCGCCCCTCTCAAGGGCCTGATCGTGCCCTTCACGTTCCTGATGGTCTACCCCATGATGGTGACCCTGCGGGTGCGCAAGGTCTTCGAAGGGGGCGACGGGAAGGTGCAGTGGGTCTCGCAGGCGATCAACTTCGGCCTCATCCCCTTCCTGGCCTTCGGGGCGGGCAGGCTCTTCCTGGCCGATCACCCCTACAGGGTTCTCGGCTTGCTGCTGGCGGGGCTCGTGCCCACGAGCGGGATGACCATTTCCTGGACGGGGTTCGCCAGGGGCAATCTCGAGGCGGCGGTGAAGATGACCGTCATCGGGCTGACCCTGGGATCGCTCGCCACGCCTTTTTACGTGAAAACCCTCATGGGGGCGCACGTGGAGGTCGATCTGGCGGGCGTGGCCTCCCAGATCGCGCTCATCGTCTTCCTGCCCATGGCGGCAGGTTATGCGACGCAGCAGGCCCTCGTCCGGCGGTACGGCCGGCAGGTTTTCCAGTCTGTCTGGGCGCCGCGGTTCCCGGGCCTCTCGACCCTGGGAGTGCTGGGAATCGTCTTCATCGCGCTCGCGCTCAAGGCGAAGGACATCGCGGCCTCGCCCGGGATGCTCGCGACGCTGCTCGTCCCGCTCGTGATCGTGTACGGGGCCAACTTCTGCCTGAGCACCCTGGTCGGCAAGGCGTTCTTTTCGCGCGGCGATGCCGTTGCGCTCGTCTACGGCACGGTGATGCGCAATCTCTCCATCGCCCTGGCCGTCGCGATGAACGCCTTCGGGCCCGCGGGTTCCGAGGCGGCGCTCGTCATCGCCATGGCCTACATTGTCCAGGTGCAATCGGCAGCGTGGTATGTTAAGTTGACGGACCGGATTTTCGGCCCCCCCGCTCCGCCGGCAGCACCGTCCGGGGCGTCGTGAGGAAATCCGGGGGAATGCAGCATGCAAGAACAGGGGCGACACCGTCCATGAAGACCCCGACACTGATCCTGGCCTCGGCCTCCCCCCGCCGCAGGGAAATGCTGCGGATGCTCGGCGTGGAGTTCACCGTCCTGCACGGCAACGTGGACGAGAACCCGCTCGCCGGGGAGTCCCCGGAAACCTATGCCCTGAGGCTCTCCGAGGCGAAGGCGAGGGCCGTTGCCGCGACGCGGCCCGGACGCTGGGTCCTGGGCGCGGACACGATCGTGACGATCGACGGCGAGCTGCTGGGCAAGCCGGCCACGCGAGACGAAGCGCGCTGCATGATCCGCAAGTTGAGCGGGCGGGCGCACACGGTCATCACCGCCTTCACCCTGTTCAACAGCGAACAAGCCGAGCCCATCCGCAGGGCCGTTTCCTCGCAGGTGCTCTTCAAGGAGATCCCCGAGGACGAGCTGGAGTGGTACGTGGCGACCGACGAGCCCTACGACAAGGCCGGCGGGTACGCCGTCCAGGGGAAAGCCGCCGTTCTCGTCTCCGAAGTGCACGGGTCCTGGACCAACGTCGTGGGGCTGCCGCTCTGCGAGGTCGTCGAGGCGCTCAAGGGGCTGGGCCTGGCGGATTTCACAAGGAGAGACGCATGTCCGAGGTAAAGGAGAACATCCTCCGGATCCGGGAGCGGATCGCCGCCGCCGCCGCGCGGGCCGGCCGCGACCCGGCCGGGGTGCGGCTCATGGGCGTCACGAAGACGGTCGGCGACGACCGGATCCTGCAGGCCATCGAGGCGGGGATCGACATCATCGGGGAGAACTACGTCCAGGAGGCCAAGCGGAAGATCGAACTGATGGGCAAGGGCGCGGAGTGGCATTTCATCGGCCACCTGCAGACCAACAAGGCCAAATACGCGGTGCGCCTCTTCGACATGATCCACTCCGTCAACCGGATGAGCCTCGCCGAGGAACTCAACCGCCGGGCGGCCGCCGCGGGTGTCGTTCTTCGCGTTCTCATCGAGGTGAACCTGGGGGGCGAGGAATCGAAGAGCGGGGCCCCGCCCGAAGAGGCGGCGGCGCTGATCCGCGCCGTCGCGCAGATGGCGAACCTATCCATCCGGGGACTCATGACCATGGCGCCCTGGTACGACGACCCGGAAAGGGCACGGCCCTGTTTTGCGGGCCTGCGCGAGCTGCGGGACCGGATTGCCGCCGAAGCCATCCCGAACGTCGCGATGCGGGAGCTCTCCATGGGGATGACGGACGACTTCGAGGTGGCCGTCGAGGAGGGCTCCACCATCGTCCGGATCGGACGGGCGATCTTCGGAGAGCGAAAGTAAGGAACGATTCATAAAAAAATCCCCCTTCATCCCCCTTTTACAAAGGGGGAAAAGAGGGGGATTTTCTCGTCTCGTGGCTTGTTGCCCGTTTTTTCCTATACCCGAGACCCGAACCCCTATACCCCGGGCTTTCCCTTGTAGAGGAAGCGCTCGAAGAACCGGTGGAAGAGGGTCCACTCCGAGTCCTCGGCGCCGGAATTCCCGATGAAATCCCGAAAGGCCATCACCTTGGCGTCGAGGTCGTCGACGAAGTGGACGATGAGGGCCTCCACGGTTTTGGGCCTCTTGGGGGACCCGAAGTCGAGCTCGCCGTGGTGGGCGAGAACCACGTGCTTGATCTCCAGGGCCAGGTCAGCCGGGAACCCTTCGATCGACGCGATCTTGCGATCGACCATCTCGACCCCGAGCAGGATGTGCCCCACGAGCCGCCCCGGTGTCGAGTAGTCGATGGCCCGGTCGTAGGTGAACTCCTCGATCTTGCCGATATCGTGCAGGATCCCGCCGGCGATCAGCATGTCGCGGTTCGTCGTGGGGTAGTGCCGCGCCAGGAAATCCAGGATCCGCACCATGGACAGGGTGTGCTCCAGCAGGCCCCCGAGGTAGGCGTGGTGGAACCCCTTCGCGGCGGGCGCCCGCTTGAGCCGCGCAGCCAGTTCGTCGTCTCCCAGGAACCCCTCCAGGAGCTTTTTCAGCCAGGGGTTCTCCAGGGTGCCCGCGTACCCCGCGAGCTCGGCAAACATCGCCTCCACGTCGCCCTTGGTGGCGGGGAAGTAGTCCCAGGGGTCGATCCCGGTCTCCTCGATCTTGCGGATGTCCAGAACGGCCAGCTGTGTGGCATCGCGGTAGCTCACGGCGCGGCCCTGCACGGCGACGATGTCGCCCTTGCGAAAAAGCGGGTCGAGGGCCGCCACGTTGTCCCAGACGCGCCCCTCGATGTCCCCCGACCGGTCGCGCAGCTTCACGCTGAGATAGGGCGCCCCTTTCTGCGAGTAGGCGAGGTTCTTTTCCATGACGAGAAAAGACGCCTTGATCTTCTCGCCCGCCTTGATGTCTCTCACGTAGATGGATTTCATCCGGTTCCTTTCCGATTCCTTTCCGATTTTATTTCCCAACGCACGGCCGCTGTCCTTGGATGCGTCCTATACGCTTTTCGTGCGTTCGAGTTGCGGGGCAGGGTTCTGACTGCGAGTTGAGACATCTTAGGTAACCGCTCTTGGCGAAGCGAAGCGGCCGCAGCGCAAACTGTTTGAGCCCGAAGGGCGAGTTTTTGCGCCTGCAGCGAAGCAAGCCTTAGAGCGGTCGAAGAGGTCTCATCGCAGGAAGAACTCTGCCCTACGGCGAGATATATTCTTTTCCCGCGTACACGATGAACGTCCCCCCCCGCACGTACCCGACAATCGCGATCCCCAGCGTTTCGGCCAGCGCGACGGCCCGCGAGGTG
>JALOPC010000354.1 GCA_025454095.1 Syntrophales bacterium
CCTCTACCTCGAAATGAAGCAGTCGGGCGTTATCTCCAAGGCCGCCCTGATCTACGGCCAGATGACGGAGCCCCCGGGAGCCCGGGCCCGCGTGGCCCTGACGGCCCTGGCGGCCGCCGAGTACTTCCGCGACGTAGAAGGCCAGGACGTGCTGCTCTTCGTCGACAACATCTTCCGGTTCACCCAGGCAGGCTCCGAGGTCTCGGCGCTCCTGGGCCGCATGCCCTCCGCCGTCGGTTACCAGCCCACGCTGGCCACGGACCTGGGCGCCCTGCAGGAACGCATCACCTCGACGGACAAGGGCTCCATCACGGCCGTCCAGTGCGTCTACGTCCCCGCCGACGACCTGACGGACCCGGCCCCGGCCACGACGTTCGCCCACCTCGACGGCACGGTCGTTCTCTCCCGGCCCATCGCCGAGCTGGGGATCTACCCCGCCGTGGACCCGCTCGACTCCACTTCGCGCATCCTCGACCCCAACGTCCTGGGCGAGGAACACTACCTGGTGGCGCGCAGCGTCCAGCTGATCCTGCAGCGCTACAAGGACCTCCAGGACATCATCGCCATCCTGGGCATGGACGAGCTTTCCGAGGACGACAAGCTGACGGTCGGCCGCGCCCGCAAGATCCAGCGCTTCCTGTCGCAGCCCTTCTTTGTCGCCGCCCAGTTCACGGGCACCGAGGGCAAGTTCGTGACCGTGAAGGACACGGTGCGCGGGTTCAAGGAGATCCTGGACGGCAAGCACGACGAGCTGCCCGAGCAGGCTTTCTACATGGTGGGCGGCATCGAGGAAGCCGTTGAAAAGGCCAGGAGGCTGGCCGAATAACAGCTCCGGAGGGAATTGGAATGGCAGAGGAACTCTTGCTGGAGATCGTGACTCCGGAGAAACTGGCCTACAGCGGGACGGTCGACGAGGTGACCTGTCCCGGGAGCGAAGGCGAATTCGGCGTCCTGCGGGGCCACGCCTCGCTGCTGTCGGCGATCAAGTTCGGGGAACTGAGCTACCTGAAGGACGGCAAGCGCACAAGCTACGCCGTGACCACGGGATACACCGAGGTAACGGGCAGCAAGGTGACGGTGCTCGTCGAGACGGCCGAGCGCGCCGACCAGATCGATGTCGACCGCGCCAGGCGGGCGAAGGAATCGGCCGAGCAGAAGCTCGCGAAGTTCGCCAAGGAGGACCCGGAGTACGAGAAGGCCAAGATCGCCCTGGAGCGGGCGGAAGTCCGGATCAAGATCGCCGGGCAGCACTAAGCGTGTCTCTGACGAATCGAACAGGGGGCGGGGAAATGATCCCGCCCCTTTATTTTGTTGACTTCGGAATCCGATTGTAGTAAACATGCGCGTCGAACGGGAGAGGATGCGAGAAATCTGGTCCGTCCCGTGAGCACAGGGGAAAAAAGAAAAAGGGCCGGGACATCATTCCGGTCCTTTTTTATTGATCGAGAATGATCGCCGCTGAAGGAAAAAAGGAAGTAAAACAGGAAACTTCGAGGCGCATCGCTTGCAACTCCGCCGCGATTGCAGGCATTGCCTCCAACCCTGCCGAAGGGGCTTCGGTCACCGGAGTGACCGGGCAGTGAGCGTCACCATGGCAAAAATTGCAACCTTTCTCATCATGGCCGTTGTCTGGGTCGTCCTTTCGGGGATGTTCGATGCATTCCACCTGACCCTCGGCATCATCTGCTGCGGCCTCGTTGCGCACTTCAGCCACGGTCTGCTGTTCTGGGGCGGCGACGCGAAGTCCTGGTCGCGCGGCCTGGTTCGCTGGGCCCTCTACGTGCCGAGCCTTCTGTGGGAGATCGTGTTGGCGAACATCCACGTCATCCGCGTGGTCCTGCACCCCCGCATGCTGGAGATCATCGACCCGCAGCTCATCCGTTTCCGGACAGTCCTCGAGCGGCCGATCTCGAAGGTCACCCTGGCCCAGTCCATCACCCTGACCCCGGGCACGATCACCGTGGACATCCGCGGCGACGAATTCACGGTTCACGCGCTGGACCGCATCGTGGCGGAGGGATGCCCCGGGGCGATGGAGGAGCGCATCCGCAAGGCCCTGGAGGAGGAGCGATGATGCAGACCGTAATGCTCGCGGGCGCCGTGGCCATCATTTTGCTCATCTTCCCGACGCTGTACCGCATGATCGCCGGACCGTCGGTCTTCGACCGGATCATCGGCGGCAACATGATCGGCACCAAGGCGACGATCCTGCTGCTGTTTATCGGCGTGCTGTTCGAGAACGTGAGCATGTTCGTGGACATCTCTCTCGCCTACGCGCTGCTGAACTTCATCGGGACCCTGGCGAAGCCCGCCCATGATCAACGTCCTTACCACCGTCCTGATTTCAACGGGGATTCTCGTCCTGGCCTGCGGTGTCATCGGCATCCTGCGCCTTCCCGATTTCTACACGCGGATGCACGCGGCCGGCAAAACCGATTCGCTGGGAGCGGTGCTGGTAGCGGTCGGCTTCGCCCTGTACAACGGCCAGAGCCTCGCCTTCGCCGACCTCCTGGTCAGCGCGAAGATCCTGTTCATCGCCGTGTTCATCTTCGTCGCGAGCCCGACCGCGACGCACGCGATCATGCAGACAGCCATTGCCCTGGGCGTCGAGCCCTGGAGCAAGAAGGAGGAGGAGCCATGATCTGGCAGGCCGACCTGCTGCTTCTGACCCTGGTGGTGATCTGCGGGGTCACGACCCTCGTCCTGAAGGACCTGCTCGCCGCCACGCTGGT
>JALOPC010000355.1 GCA_025454095.1 Syntrophales bacterium
CGGGGGATACCGGGACGCCTTCGCGCCGGCCGAGGATGTGGACCTCTGGATCCGCATGCAGGAGAGGGGACACCTCATGCTCAAGATGCCCGAATCCCTCCTTCTCTACCGGCTGCACGGGGCGTCCCTCACGATGACGCAGAACGCCCGGCAGAGGCTGCTGCACCGCTGGGCCATCGCCTGCGGTGCGGCTAGGGTGAAGGGCCTTCCGGAGCCGTCTTTCGGAGAATTCATCGAAAAGGAAAAACGCCGCCCCGTTGTTGAACGGGCCCGTATCGTCCGCAGGGAGACGGGCGAGAGGCTCTACCAGAACGCGGCCCTGCACTACGCCGAGCAGCGCCCGTTCAGGATGATTCTGACCCTGCTTGCCGCGGCCGTCCTGCACCCGGCGCATGTCATCCCGCGGCTCTACGCCCGAAAGATCGGGCCTCTTCTGAACGGCAGGCTCGGGGCCGGCATGACGGCCGCCACCGGGCGGGAGCCGTCACCCGAGGTGTGTCTCCATGCGACGGGAAAATGAGTTTCTGTTGACCCTTGTCAGGGGCGCATTCCGAAAGGACGGGCCTGCTTCGCCGCCTGTTCAGACGGCAGGCTTGGACTGGGGCCGTTTCGCGAGCCTCTGCGAGTGGCACAACGTGGTCCCGCATGTTTGCAGGATTCTGCCGGGCATTCTCAACGGGGCCGTTCCCCCTGCCGCCGTGAACCGCCTTCGCGGACTCCATCAGAACAACACGGCCCGGTCGCTTCTTCTGGCTACGGAGTTGACCCGGCTCCTGCAGGCCTGCGAGTCCTCCGGCATCCCGGTCTACCCGTTCAAGGGGCCTGCCCTTTCCGTCATGCTCTACGGGGATCCCGCTTGCAGGCAGTCAAAGGATCTCGACCTCCTCGTGCCGAAGGAAACGCTGCACAGGGCCATGAAGGTCCTCGATGGGCATGGGTACAGGGCACGGAACGAGCTTGCCGGGCCTCGGCTTGCGGCCCACCGGCGAACCGAGTACGAGGCGGCCTTCGTCCGCCGCGACGGATGCTCTGCGTGCACGGCTCGAAGCACCTGTGGTGCAAGCTGGGCTGGGTCTGCGACGTGGCGGGCCTGCTCGAGTCGACGGCTCCACCGGATCTTCGGCGAGCCCTCGAGCTTGCGGCGCGATGCGGCGTGACGCGACTCCTGCTGCTCGGGCTTCTCCTGGCCGGGCGCCTGACGGGTTCGCGGTTGCCGCAGGAAATTACGGACCGAATCGATGCGGACCTCATGGTCTCCTGCCTCGCAAGGCAGGCCGTCGCGGTCATCGCGAAAACCCCGGTGAATCCGGACGTGGACCCGGCCCGGTACCTCTTCTACCTGAAGTCCAAGGACAGCCGGCGGGATCAGCTTCTCTTCGCGGGCAGACTGATGGCGACACTGGCCGCCGGCGAGTGGAACCCCTCGGCCCTGCCGGACATCCTCGCACCCCTCTATTATTTGTTCAGACCCTTGCACATGGCCGGCCGCCACGGCGAGCCGATCCTGAGAAATCTGGCCCGCTGGTGAGGAACGATACGGCGATTTCTTGCCCGTGCCGCCGTATTTTGCTATGATTTACCCGAATCCATGAATCCAGTCGTAAACCGCGCCATCGCGGCGCGCTGCAGCCCCGAGCGCAGCGCGACCGTCTGCACCGTATTCCGGAATCGCTTGAGGACCGAGATGCCCGACAAGGCAAGAAACCGCAAAGAATCCCTCCCCGCCCGGTTGAAACCGTTCTTCTGGGACGTTCCTTTCCGCAGCCTCACGTTCGACAGGGATCGGGATCTCATCATCAGGCGACTGCTCGACCAGGGTGATTGGGAAGCGGTCAAGTGGCTTCGGGCCAGACTTTCGGATCGGGATTTGAGAAACTGGCTTATGAGTTGCAACGGAGCCGGGCTGAGTCCCAGGAGGCTGAGGTTTTGGCAACTCGTCCTGGACCTGCCCGAACGAGACGTCGGGGATTGGCTCCGGAGCAAGACTCGTCGGGTGTGGGATCAAAGGTCCGTGAGATGAAGATTCATGCCGATATCCTGACGGCTGTTCAGAAGAAGTCCCTGCAGCGCCTGGGGCCGTTTGCCCTTCGGGAAGGCTTCTATCTCGGCGGCGGAACGGCGGTGGCGCTTCAGTTGGGACACCGCCGGTCGGTGGATTTCGACTGGTTTACTTCGGCGCATCTGGCCGACTCCCTGCGTCTAGCAGCATCTCTCGGGCAGGAAAAGATCCCGTTTACGACAGGTCAGGTCGAGCGCGGGACCCTGCACGGAAGTGTATACAGGGTTCGCGTCAGCTTTTTCGATTATGCTTATCCTCTGCTGAAACCGGCGTTTCACTGGAAAGAGTATAACTGCCCGCTCGCGTCTCTCGCGGATCTGGCCTGCATGAAATTGGCGGCCATCGCTCAGCGAGGGTCGAAGAAAGATTTCATCGACATTTATGCGCTCGGGCGGGAGAGATATTCTCTTGAAGACATGCTGACGTTGTATCGCACAAAATATGACGTTGCCGATATCGGTCATTTGCTCTACGGTCTGTCCTATTTTGACGAGGCCGAGAAGGAGCGGATGCCCTTCATGAGATGGGATGTCGATTGGAAGGACATACGGAAGACGATACAGGCTTGGGTGAAACGCTGTGCCGGGTGACGGGCGGAACGCCTGTCCCATTCGGCGCCTGTCCCTTGGCACTGCACCTCATGCAGTGAGAAGTCTCTCTTGGTCAAGATCGCAGACGGAGGCGATGATCTCGAAATCCCTGTCTGCATGGACAAACCGGGCCGTCTTGTACGCGCAGGAGGCGATGATGAGATCCGTCGTGGGGACCTGACGGCCTTTCCTGTCGAGTTGAAATCCCCAGCGGGAGGCCCTGTCGATGACCTCTCGAGTGATGGGGATGCTCGGAAGCGAAAGGAACGAATCCCGGAGGGTTCGGTAATCCTTTTCCGTCCGGGCTCCGCGCAGGATTTCGACGACAACGATCCCGCAGGTGACGGCCTCTTCAGTTTCGAGGATTTTCCGGATCCGGGCCTTGATCTTCGCGGAACCGGAGAGACGAAGATATTCGATCCAGGCCGAGCTATCGATGAGGAACATCCCGTTTCCTCCTCTCGAGGAATTCCTCGGTCGTGAAGGCAAGGTCCAGTTTTCCCTCCAACTCGATCAGCCTGCGAGCTTTTCTGCGCCTGACG
>JALOPC010000071.1 GCA_025454095.1 Syntrophales bacterium
CTCCCTCGACGGGCTGGTACGAAACGGGGGGCTTTCGCCCAAGAAGGCGAAGACCTACGGCAGCGAAATTCTGAGCATCCTGAGTGCGAGCGAAGCCGAAGAAAAGCCCCGCTGACGCCTGCTTGCCTGCCGTCATCGATCTGAATTCCACGACTCCCCCTGTCCTGCTCTCAACCGGCAGAGGCTATCCTGGTTCTTCCGACCATTTCCCTTGCACCCAGGGTCTCAATATATTAAGATCGCCTTCGTTAAGGCTCGGTTATTTAAGCGGAATCGCTGTCTTGCATCCGCGTGTAAATCCTGAACCCCATCATCGGGACAATATCCAGCCAATCAGCCGACAGGTTTCTTTCCCACAAAGGTGCCGCCGTGGACAGAGAAGACCCTGGACTCTTCGCCGATCGTGCTTCATCGGAAAAGCGCCTGGAGTTCGAGCAATTCCTTGCCGATCTATCCGCGAGCTTCGTCACCCTTTCCCCCGCGCAGGTGGACGATGAGATCCGGGGCGCCCTGAAAAAGGTGTTGCAGTTCTTCGAGATCGATCGGTGTTCGCTGCTCCGCCTCCTGCCGTGCAGGACGCAATGGCAGGTCAGCCACAATGCCGATGCCGCGGGGGATTCTCCCTATCCCGTCGAGACCTCTCTTCCCGTGTCGCTTGTCCCCTGGGCCGCCGGGAAACTTGCGGATGAGCGCGAAACCTTTTCCTTTGCAACGCTCGACGATCTCCCGCCGGAGGCGGCCGTCGACAAGCAGACCCTGGAGATGTGGAAAGTCCGATCCGGCCTGTATATTCCCATTGCCGCATTGAGGTCCTCCGAGTACAGCCTCGGCATCAGCTCGGGGAAAACCGGTCGAACCTGCCCGGAGGAGTACATCCCGCGGCTGCGCCTGCTGGGAGAATTGTTCGTCAACGCGCTGGAGCGAAGCAAGGGGGAGACGCTTCTCCGGGAGCGCCTGGAGTTCGAAAAATTCACGGCCGATCTCTCGGGAAGATTCGTTGCGCTGCCCCCCGAGCGGGTCGATGATGAAATCCGAAACGCCTTGAAAGAGATTTTGGAATTTTTCCGGATTGACCGATGTAATCTGCTCCGATTTCTGCCGGGCGAGAGCTTGTTCCAGGTCGTGCACAGCGCCGATGTCAGCGGGGTTTCACCGTATCCGGTCGGGACCCCTCGGCCCGCTTCGCTTTATCCATGGCTGGTCAAAATGCTCTCGGAACAGCACGGGGTCGTTTCATTTGCAAAACTGGAAGATCTGCCGGCAGAGGCTGCAACGGACAGGCAGAATCTCGAGAAGGTGGGCATTCGCTCCGGCCTGTATATTCACATAGCGGCCTTGAGGTCCTCTGACTATAGTCTTGGTATCACTTCAGCCGGCAACGATCGAATGTGCCCGGAGGAATACATCCCGCGGCTGCGCCTGCTCGGAGAGTTGTTCGTCCACACACTGGAGCGGAGCACGGGGGAGCAGCTTCTCCGGGAGCGCCTCGAGGAGATCGAACGGCTGAAGCTTCAGCTGGAGAAGGAAAACGTCTATCTCCGCGAGGAGATCAGAACGGGACAGGGTTTCCGGGATATCGTGGGGAACAGCGACGCCCTGCAATACGTCTCCTTCCGCGTCCGGCAGGTGGCCCCCACCGATGCCACCGTGCTCATCCTCGGGGAGACTGGCACGGGCAAGGGGATGGCGGCCCACGCCATCCACGAGCTGAGCGCCCGGAAGGACAGGCCCATGATCACGGTGAATTGCGCCGCCCTGCCGGCCAATCTCATCGAGAGCGAACTCTTTGGACGGGAGAAGGGGGCCTTCACGGGGGCCCACGCCAGGCAGGTCGGCCGATTCGAGGTCGCAAACGGCGGCACGATTTTCCTCGACGAGATCGGCGAGATGCCTCTGGAACTCCAGGCGAAGCTCCTGCGGGTGCTGCAGGAGGGGGAGTTCGAGAGGCTGGGGAGCCCCCGCACCATCAAGGTCGATGTCCGGGTGATCGCCTCGACGGCCCGCGACCTGAAGGCGGAGATCCGCAGCAGCCGGTTTCGGGAGGATCTCTTCTACCGGCTCAACGTTTTTCCCATCTCGATGCCGCCCCTGCGGATGCGGCGCGACGACATCCCTGAGCTTGTCCGCCACTTCATCGACAAGTACGCGAGGAAGATCGGCAGGCAGATAAAGACCATTCCCAAGACCGTCATGCAGTCGCTGCAGGACTACTCCTGGCCCGGCAACGTGAGGGAGCTGGAGCACGTCATCGAGAGGGCCGTGATCACCAGCCCAGGACCGGTACTGCAGCTTGCTGACCGCCTCGAGGGCGAGGCGGTTCACGCAAAGGAAGGACCGCCGGAGGATCTGGCCGCGATGGAGCGGGAGCACATCCTCCGGGTTCTCCAGAAAACGCGATGGAAGATCAACGGGCCCGGCGGCGCCGCCGCCCTTCTCAATATCCACCCGAGCACCCTTCGCTTCCGGATCAAGAAGCTGGGCATCGAGCGCCCCTGACTAAATCCGCTCTCAACGAACGGCTCTCAACATGTTGACGATTCTCAACATGTTGAGGGCCGTTTCTTTTTCCTGCTTACCCTTTATTTTCAATTCTCTAATCATATCGACTGTTTTTACCTTTCTGAAAGGCTTTACCCGTCTGGAATGCTTCTTGGATTTCCAATACAGCCATGAAGCTCACCGTCGAGATGAGAGCGAAGCCCGAGAAGACCCGGGAGCTTTATCAGACCCTGCAGGCGCTTCTTCCTTCTATCCGCAGGGAGAGGGGTTGCCGGTACTGCCGGGTCTGGAGGGACGTGGAGGACGGGGAGATCTTCTTTCTCGCGGTCGACTGGGAGACACAGGCAAGCATCGAGCAGGCCCTGCGTTCCGGCAGCGGCGGCGCGTTCCTTGGGGCCGTCGATCTGCTCAGCGAAACAGCGCGGGTGCGTCTCGGCGAGGATTCACCCTGGGAGGGGATCGAGAGCCTGAAGAGGATGCGAAAGAAAACGTAGCCACTCATTCATATCACAGCCGGGTGGAACCCTACCCCATGCTCGCGGCGCTAAGAGCCCAAGGGGCGAGCCAAAAGGCGAAGCAAAAAGTCAGGAAACGATCTGCTCCTTGCCTCTCCCGCAAGGAGAATGGTCACGAGAATCTCGCAAGGGGAGAGATGTTCATGAAAGTACCGATAAGGAGGCATCCAATGAAAACCAGGGAAATAAAACTGCAGAGTTTCAAGAAAGCAAGGTCCTATCCATCCATGACACAGGATGGTGCAATTCTGAAAACGAACGTCCGAAACCGATTTATGCCTTTGGCCTTGGTCACGGCCGTGATCCTGGCGTTGGCCGTACCGGTTGCTGCGGGGGCCCAGGAGATTCTCCCGGGACCCTCGACCTCGCTGCCGGTGTACATCGGGGCGCCGGCGGAAGCTCATCCGCTTCCTCCGGTTCAGATTCCGCAGAACCCGTTTCTGGCGCTGAACCCCTGGAACAACGTCCACAATGACGCGTGGATGAGCGATGTCTACAATGTCGCGGGGCCCCTGGGTCGCAGTCCGGCAATGCTCACCTCGAGGCTGGAGGCGGCACGCAGACTTCCTGCGTCCCCATCTTTCATATGCGGAGCCCTCACCTTCGACAGCCGCGGCCGGATCGTCACGACGTGCGGCTCGCCTAATCGCACGGGAGAGTCAAGCCCGGAGTCCAGCCTGGTACTCATCGATCCGTTAACGCTGGAGGTGCTGGCATCCGAGTATCTGGATGTAACCTCCAGCCAGGAGGCCGCATATGGCAGCTCCTACATGTACCTCGACAACCGGGATCGGGCGGTCGTGACGGTGACGGACCGTGTGTTGGTCTTTGAGCAGAAGGGACAGCCAGGCCACCTCAGATTCAAGAAGGTCGAGGACTACGATCTGTCGGCCTGGGTGGGCGCCAATGACAACATCCAAACGGTGATGCCGGATTGGCAGGGGCGGCTCTGGTTCGTCGTCCGCCATTCCGGGCTGGTCGGCGTGCTCAACCCGGACACGGGCGCTGTCGGCTCCCTGAAGCTCTGTAAGGACCCAACCGAGCCAACGGCATGCGAATCCGAGGAGATCGCCAACTCGTTTCCCTTCATCAACGTCGCTGCAAACGTCTCTGATGCATTCGTCGTGACGACCAAGGCGATGTACCGGCTGCGTGCCGGCCCCGACGGCGTCCCGCACATCCTGTGGCGGTCTGAATATAAGAACTTCGGCGGCCAGAAACCCGGCCAGCTCAGTGCAGGATCGGGCACCAGCCCGACACTCCTCGATGGAGGCAAATACGTAGCGATCACAGACAATGACGATCAGATGCAGATTGTCGTGTACCGAACAGCGGTTGATCTGGGCCCAAAGGAAGAGCGGGTTGTCTGCGAGGTGCCGGTCTTTGAGCCGGGAGCTGGAGCCACGGAGGACTCGCTCATAGGCTTGGGCCGGTCCATGATCGTTGCGAACCAGTATGTCTACGCGGACGGGAAAACGGCACCGGGTATCGCTCGTGTCGACATCGACGCGAAGGGCAAGGGCTGCAGGCTTGTCTGGGCAAATGATGAAATCGCGGCGCCCCAAGTGGGTCCCAAGATGTCTACAGAGACCGGGCTCGCGTATTTCTACACGAAAAGGTACGACGTGACCGGCCTGGACGTTTACTATTGGACCGCCGTGGACTTCCGCACGGGGAAGATAGTCTGGGAGCGGCAGATAGGCACCGGATCGCAATTCGACACCTATGTGCCGGGGCCGGCGATCGGGCCTGGCGGCGCACTGTACGTGGGTGTAAACGGCGGGTTCATCTCAATGCAGGACACCGATTGATTCCTGTGACGGTGGTTGTGCCGAAAGGTGGCCAACAGGGTGACCTGGAAGGGGATCGAGCGACTGAACAGGATGAGGGAAAAGCGTGAGCCCCCGATGCACAGAGATAGACAGCAAAGGAGAGAGAGCATGAAAGGAAAAGTCGCAGAGGCAACACTTCGCCTGGCACTGGGCGCGGCGACAGCCGCGGCACCCTTCGGCCATGCGGCCGCGCAGGAGGTCCTGCCCACGCCGCCTGCGCCCTTCAAGGGGCAGATCGGGCTCAGCGTGAAGGACTCGAAATCCGATTTCCCCAAGCCGGTCCAGGCGCCCAGGGGGGCGCCCAACATCGTCCTGATCATCCTCGACGATGTCGGCTACAGCGCGGCGAGCACGTTCGGGGGGGCGATCAGCACGCCGACGCTTGATCGACTGGCAAAGAACGGGCTGCGCTACACGCAGTTCCACACGACGTCGATTTCGTCGCCCACGCGCGCCTCGCTGCTCACCGGGCGCAATCACCACTCGGTGCACACCGCAAACATCATGGAGCTGGCGACCGGCTACCCCGGCTACGACAGCCTCATGGGGAAGGACACCGCTACCGTCGCCGAGATCCTGCGGCAGAAAGGCTGGAACACCGCCTGGTTCGGGAAGAACCACAACGTGCCGGACTGGCAGAACAGCCAGGCCGGTCCGTTCGATCTCTGGCCGACCGGCCTCGGGTTTGAAAAGTTCTACGGGTTCATCGGGGCCGAAACCAGCCAGTGGCGGCCCGCCGTCTTCGACGGGACCAAGCCCATCGAGCCGTACCTGGGCAATCCCGATTACAACTTTGATTACGATATCGCGGACCAGGCCATCGAGTGGGTGCGCAGCCAGAAGGCCGTGGCGCCCGACAAGCCGTTCTTCCTCTACTATGCGCCGGGCGCGACGCACTCGCCGCATCAGCCGAAAAAGGAGTGGATTGCAAAATACAAGGGGAAATTCGATCAGGGCTGGGACAAGCTTCGCGAGGAAACGCTGGCGCGGCAAAAGAAACTCGGCATCGTTCCGGCGAACACGAAGCTGACCGAACGCAGCCGGGGGATCCCGTCATGGGACTCCTTCAATGCCGAGCAGAAGCAGCTCTTTGCCTATATGATGGAGATCTACGCAGGCTACCTCTCCCAGACCGACTACAACGCCGGACGGGTCCTGGATGCCATCGAGAAGATGGGTCAGATGGACAACACGCTCGTCATTTACATCTGCGGCGACAACGGCGCCAGCGGCGAAGGCATGATCCAGGGGTCCTACAACGAACTGGCCATGATGAACATGATCATGGAAGACTACAAGGAGGTCCTGAGACAGAAGGACGACCTGGGGACGTGGAAGACGCACAACCACTACCCCGTCGGCTGGGCGCACGCCATGAACGCCCCCTTCCAGTGGGTCAAGACCGTGGCCTCCCACTACGGCGGCACCGCCAACGGGATGGTCATCTCGTGGCCTGCCCGCATCAAGGACAAGGGGGGCATTCGGCCGCAGTGGCACCACGTCATCGACGTCGTCCCGACACTGCTTGACGTGACCGCGATCGAGCAGCCCTCCTCCGTGAACGGGGTTGCGCAGAAGCCCATCGAGGGCGTCAGCATGGCCTACACGTTCGACAATCCCAAGGCTCCCTCGACGCGACACACACAGTATTTCGAGATCTTCGGCCATCGAGCCCTCTATCACGACGGCTGGCTGGCCTGCACCACGCCTCCCTACGGGGGGACCTGGGAGGACCAGACCCAGTTCAAGCGGGTCGATGTGATCAACGGCTACAAGTGGGAATTGTATAACGTTGCAGAGGACTTCAGCGAGTCCGTCAACGTTGCGGACCAGTATCCCGACAAGCTTCGCGAGCTCCAGCTGCTGTTCTACGCCGAGGCCGCCAAGTACAACGTGCTGCCGCTGGACGACAGCGGCACGGAACGGATGGACCCGGCCATTCGACCCAGTCTCACTCGCGGCCGGACTGAGTTCACTTACTTCGTTCAAAAACAGAAGTATTGATTTCATAATGACTTTGACTGGCAATACAAGTTTTAAAACTCAATGGTTGTACTATAATTATGGATCTGAAACTCCTGGATATGAAAACAAACTTCTTCCGGGTAGTAACCAAATGATGTTGCCTAATAAGTTTGTAAGACCTGAAGGTTCAGCAGTTGATAATTCTGGTAACATTTATGTAGCTGATGCTGAACGTGATACAATTTATAAATTTAATTCATTTGGTGATGAGCTTC
>JALOPC010000072.1 GCA_025454095.1 Syntrophales bacterium
CGCTGCTCGATGTCGCGCATGGCCACCTGGTAGCCCGCCTGGGCGCACACCTGCACGATCCCGTTGCCCATCAGTCCCGCTCCCAACACGCATACCTTCCTGATCGCCATACCCTCACTCCTTCTCTTGGTCTGTTCACATCAGCAGGGTTGGGAGCAAGGCTCACGGAAAAGGGGCTTTGTCGTATCTCGTTGCTCTTCTCCTCGCGCCCTGTACCCGGGACCCTGAACCCTGAACCCCTCTTCTCAGATTCCCCCTTGGAACCACTGCTTGTTGAGCCAGTGCATTTTCTTGGCTTCCTCGATCAGCCCGTCGCGGAAATCGGGATGCGCCAGCTTGACGATGGCCAGGACCCTCTCCGGGATGGAGAGGCCCTTGAGGTACGCGACGCCGTATTCCGTGACGAGGTACGATACGTCGACCCGCGGCACCGTCACGATCTCGCCGGGCGGGATGGTGGGCTTGATCCTCGACTGCAGCGTTCCCTTGCTGTCCGTGTAGGTCGAGTAGAAGGCGAGGATCGACTTGTTGCCGGGGTAGCCCAGGGGCGGCTGGCCCTTGGTGGCGCGGTAGTAGGCGCCGCGGACGAAGGCCAGCTGGCCGCCCGTGCCCGAGTACTCGGCGGGGCCGATCGACTCGGAGCTCACCTGCCCCTGGAGATCGACGCCGAGGCAGGCGTTGATGGAGATCAGATCCTTGTTCATGGCGATGATGTAGGGGTCGTTGGTGAAGTCGACGGGGTACATGGCCAGCGCCGGGTTGTGGTCGATCCAGTCGTAGAGCTTGCGGCTGCCGATGGCGAAGGCCCAGACGATCTTCCCGGGGATCAGGGTCTTCTTCCGGCCCGTGATGAGCCCCGCCTCGTGGAGCTCCCGGATGGCCTCGGTGACCATCTCCGTGTGGATGCCGATGTCGCGGGCCCCGCTGTCGGCCAGCAGCCTCAGCACCGCGTCGGGAAGCCCCCCGATGCCGATCTGCAGGCAGGGGCCGTCCTTGGGGATCATCTCGGCGATGTAGCCGGCGATCTGCTTGTCCGTATCCGTCGCCGGGGCCGACGGGATCGTGACGATCTTGTCCGTGGTGTTCTCGATGACGTGGTCCACCTCGGAGAGGTGAATGCAGTCGTCGTAGCCGCCGTAGCACCAGGGCATGTCCTGGACGACCTCGACGACCTTGATCTTCGCCTTCTCGAAGACGGCCTTCTTGAAGTTGCACAGGGGGCCGAAGTTGAAGTAGCCGTGGCCGTCCATGGGGGTGACGGTCTGCACGGCGATGTCGCAGTCGATGTCCTCCCGGTAGTACCGGGCCGTCTCTCCGAAGTTGTAGGGGATGTGGGTGCCGCGGTTCTCGGCGAGGTACTTCCGCGTGAGCCCCAGGATGTGCCAGTTGCCCACCCAGAAGCTCTTGGCCTCGGGGTCCTTCTCCATGACCTCGAAAGGAGCCAGGTGCCCGAGGGTCCTGATCTTGACGTTCTTGATTTTTCCCGCCCGCTGGGCGAGCGCCCGGTCGAATGCCCGGGGCGGCTGGATGGTCCCGTAGTCGACCCACATGCCGTCCCTGACCAGCGCGGCCACCTGTTCCGCCGTTGCCGATTTCCCTCCGTACTTCGACATCACTCGTCCTCCCTCCAGGATTTTGCCTGCCCGCTTTGGGGCAGATTGCTTGTCTCGTCGGTGGATCGATCGTCTATCGGGTTCAGCCGCCTCTCCCGACACGGGGAGGGCAGGTTGCAGGCTGTACGGGGAAAATGGATTCGCACTCTTCTTAAATGCGGAAGGGGGAAAGAGGCAATATTTAAAGAATGGGTAGATAACCTTTAGTTTTTCTAAAGGTTACTTCAGGGAGGACAGGTAGGTTCTCAGGTTGGTCTTTTTTCGGGACAGCCCGAGTTTCTCCCGGATGTGATACCGGTGGATCTCGACGGTGGCTGGCGACAGACTCATGAACTCGGCGATTTCTTTCGTTGTTTTTCCTTCCTTGATGAGGTCGGCCACCTGCAGTTCCTTGGGCGTGAGGCTCAGGTACTCCGACGAAAGCCTGCTGGCGAAAGGCGAGGCGATGTCCTTCAGGTTGGACTCGATGACATTCAGGCAGACCAGGTCTTCCCCTTCGAGACGGCCCTTTTTGATCTTCTCGATGTAGGGCATGACCAGTTTTTTGAGATTGGAGGTGACGTTGTTCTCGAGCTCGAGCTTGTCCTCCTCCCTTCGTTTGAGCAGGACGCGAAGCGCCGCATTGAGCTCCTCGAGTTCGTGGGTTTTCCCCGTGAGGTCCCGCTCGTTTTTCTTCAGGGCCTCCTCGGCCTGCTTTCGCTCCGTGATGTCCACGAAGGAGGCGACGCTCCGTTTTGTTCCCGGGATCAGGGAGATCGTGATGATCACTTCCCGGACCTCTCCCTGCGTGTCGACGAGGCTGAACTCGTAATTCCGCGGCGCCGACTCGGGATCGACGCGGCGCTGGTAATGGTACTGCAGCATCCGGTCCCGATCGTCGGCGTGGACGAACTCCGTCCACTTGCGCCTTCCTTCCCAGTACTCCTTGGGCGCTCCCGCGAGCTTCTCGAACTCGGTGTTGACGAGGGTGACCGTCGTGTCCTCCTCGACGATGATCGTCGCCGTCCCCGTCGTCTCGAAGATCGTGCGGTAGCGGTCCTCCGACTCCCGGAGCCTCTCCTCGGCCCTTCTGCGGTCCGAGATGTCGGCGAAGGAGGCGACACTCTTCTTCGTGCCCGGGATGAGGGAGATCGTGATGATCACGTCCCGGACGCCGCCCTGCCGGTCGACGAGGCTGAACTCGTAGTTTCGCGGAACGGCCTCGGGTTCGACCCGCCGCCGGTAGTGGTAGCCGAGCATCCGTTCGCGGTCCTTTTCGTGGACGAACTCCGTCCACTTGCGCTTTCCTTCCCAGTACTCCTTGGGCGCTCCCGAGAGCGTCTCGAACTCGGTGTTGACGAGGGTGACCGTCGTGTCCTCCTCGACGATGATCGTCGCCGTCCCCGTCGTCTCGAAGATCGTGCGGTAGCGGTCTTCCGACTCCCGGAGCCTCTCCTCGGCCTCCATGCGGTCGGTGATGTTCATGGAATTCCCGAGCAGGGCCGGCCGTCCGTTGAAGAAGAAAGGCGTCACCGTTTCCATGACCCACCGCGTCTTGCCCTGCTTGGTGAGGATCCGGAACACGTAGGGGGCACTTCTCTCGCCCCGGAGCATCGCCCGGGCGTCGGCCTTGACCCTTTCCCGGTCTTCGGGGTGTATGAAGCTTCCGGATTTCTGCCCGATCAGTTCGCTGACCTCGTAGTTCGCGTAGGAGGCGGCGTTGGTGTTCAGGAAGCGGAATACCCCGTCCTGGACGAGGTAGATCCCGGCCAGGGATTTTTCCGTGAGGGTTCTCAGGAGGCGGTCGTTTCGTTGAACGGCGTCGGCTGCTTCGCCTGGGTTTCGCGTATCTCGGGCTTCCATTCTCTTCGGCCTCGTTCTTGCCGCTTTTCCGTCACTGGATGGGGCAGATGGAGATTTTAAGCTTCTCGCCGCAGTGCTCGCAGATGTAAAAGGGCATGACGTCTGTCCAGTCTATTCCGTCTCTTCCGTCCACATCCCCCTCTCTCCCCCTTTTGCAAAGGGGATGGCAGGGGGATTTTAATCCCACTTGAAGGGTTCGGGCTTGTCGAAGTCCGGCGCGAGGTTCTGCTCGTCCACCTCCTGGATGAAGAGGTTTTCGAAATCAAGGTCGAGTGCGAAATCCACAACCGCCTCGTATTCCTCCCGCGTCACGCGGCGCCCCAGGAGCGGGTCGCCCGCCACGGCCGCAATCGGGGTGTACTGCGCCATGAGGCTCAGCGGGACTTTCTTCGAGAGCCGTTCCGCGATGAGGCGCACCGCATCCAGGCTGTTCCGCACCCTCCCGGGCAGGACGAGGTGGCGGATGATCACGCCTCGCCGGGCAATGCCGCCCGCCGTCTGCAGTCTCTCCCCCGTCTGCCGGATCATCTCCCCGATCGCCTCGAGAGCCCGCTGCGGGTAATCGCCCGGGGCGGTGCACGCCAGGGCGTCCGCCTCGCTGCCGTACTTGAAATCGGGCAGCCAGACGTCCACGATCCCGTCGAGCAGCCCGATGACGTCCGCGTTCTCGTAGCCGCCGCAGTTGTACACGAGCGGCAGATTCAGCCCCCACTCGCTGGCCGCAAGAAGGGATTCCAGGACCGCCGGCAGCTGCGGCGTGGGCGTGACCAGCTCGATGTTGTGGCAGCCCTTCAACGCGAGTTCCAGCATGCGGCCGGCCAGCGCCTCCCGGTCGATCGGCTCCCCCATCCGTTCGCGGCTGATCCGATAGTTCTGACAGAAGGGGCACTGGAGGTTGCAGGAGGTGAAAAAGAGCGTTCCCGCCCCCGCCGTGCCGGAAAGGGGCGGTTCTTCGCCGAAGTGGGGCAGGGCCCTCGCGAGGACGGCCCCGGCGCCGAGACCGCAGAACCCCGTCTGCCCCTGGAGCCGGTCGACGCGGCACCCCCGCGGGCACAGGGTGCAGTCGCGCAGCCTCTCCCGCAGGATGGGGATGCGCGCCTGGAGGATTCCAGCTTTTGAGCGCTCTTCGTCACTCAAGGCTCAACGGTTCCGCTGCTTGACGTATTCTTCCGCTCTGCACCTGCTCGACGAACTCCTCCCCGAGGGGGGCGCAGAGCTCGACGACTTTGCGCCACTTCAGGATGCGGCCCGCGGGGTCGTCGATGAAGCTCAGAAAGTCGTCCCGGTCGGGGATCTTCCCGCCGGGAAAGGTTTCCACGAACTGCGGCGACGGGGTGACGACCAGGAGGGAGTCGAGGGCCTCGGCCCGCGGCTTGCGCCCCTTGATCTTCTTGTCGAGCCACCCCGGGATGACCCGCTCCTCGTGGTGGAACAGCAGGGTCGTGTCGTCGGGCCTGACGGCATAATCGTGGTCGAGGTGATAGTCGATGACGCCCCCGTCCCGGTACACGCCTCGGGGGGCGCCGTAGATGTCCGTTACCCCCTCGATGACCAGAGGGATGGCGCCCGAGGCGAGGACGGCATGCTTGAAGTTGACGGGGGTGAGCGCTACGGTCGTACCCCTGAACCCGGGGCGGAAACAGAACGGGGGCGGCAGGGGGCCGCTGTAGAAGATCACCCGCTCGAAGAAACGGAAGAGGTGGCGGCGGTCCAGCCGGTTGAAGGCGTAGCAGAGCGCGAGCCCCGCCTTCTGGACCCAGGGGGTTTCCGAGGCCGCAAAATTTTTGGCACGGGCCGTTGTGACGGCAAGCCGGTAACGGTCGTGGGCCAGCGCGAAGGGAATGGCGTCGTCTTCCAGGTAGGTGTTGACGACGTCCTGCAGCGCTCGCTTGAGGCTTGCGGGGGTGCTCCGGCGGTCGCAGGGGATGCCGATGTAGGCCTCCAGGAGCCTGCGGTAGCTCTTCTCGGGTTCCGGCTGGAGCCAGGCGGCAAAGCGCCATGCGCCGGCCGACGAACCCGCCAGCAGGACGGGGCGGGACTTCGAGCCCAGGGCGCCGCTGCGCAGGAACGTGAGGTCGAAGCCGCTTGCCGTAAGCCAGCGCGGCCCCACGCCAGGGCCCACATAGGCCGCTACCCGGTCGAAGCGGAATCCCCCGTCCCGGATCATCTCCAGGGCCCGTTTCCCCGCGCGGATACAGATCCTCTGCATTTCAGCCCGACTCCCCGACGATTCAAAAGTGCGCCATCATAATCCAGTTGCCCCCGAAATTCAACGCCCCGCTGAAATTTGCCAACCCCTTGTAATAAAAAGGGGCATGCGGTATATCTCAATTGTTGCCGGTGCGACCGGCGGCGCGGAATTCGTAAGACCCGATACCCGAACCCCTAGACCCGATACCCTTTATTTGAAGGTGCCCATGGACATCCAGGAGCAGGTCTTCCAGATCGCAAAGAACGCCAGGCAGGCCGCATCGGCCGTGGCCAACCTGTCGAGCGTGGAGAAGGACGAAGCGCTGGTCGAGATGGCCGAGCAGCTCATCCATCACACGGACATGCTCATCGAGGAGAACGAGAAGGACGTCGAGGTTGCCCGCAAAAAGGGTCTCTCGAAAGCCATGATCGACCGGCTCACCCTCGACGAGAAGGCCATCCGGGCCATGGCCCGGGGGCTCGAGGAGGTCGCCGCGCTGCCCGACCCCGTGGGCAAGGTCACGTCCATGTGGCGTCGCCCCAACGGCCTGCTCGTGGGCCGCATGCGGATCCCGCTGGGGGTCATCGGGATCATCTACGAGTCGCGACCCAACGTGACCGCCGACGCGGCAGCCCTGTGCCTGAAGGCCGGCAACGCCGTCATCCTCCGGGGCGGTTCCGAGGCCATCCATTCCAACATGGCGCTGAGCCGCATCCTGCGCGGCGTGCTCCGGGCCAGGGGGCTTCCCGAAAACGCCGTGCAGCTCATCCCCATGGTGGACCGCGAGGCCGTCAACATGCTGCTGCAGCTCGAGGAGTACATCGATCTCATCATCCCCCGGGGGGGCGAGGATCTCATCCGCGCCGTGGTCAGCCAGTCCCGGATCCCCGTGATCAAGCACTACAAGGGCGTCTGCCACGTCTTCGTCGACGCCGGCGCCGATCTGGACATGGCCCTCCGGATCTGCGTCAACGCCAAGGTGCAGCGGCCGGGCGTCTGCAACGCCATGGAAACGCTGCTCGTCCACCGGAGCGCGGCGGGCGTGTTCCTGCCGGCCGTGGCGGAGGCCCTGGAGAAGGCAGGCGTGGTGCTCCGGGGATGCGAGCGGACCCGGGCCGTTCTGCCGGGGCTCGAGGAGGCCACGGAGAAGGACTGGCACGAAGAGTATCTCGACCTTGTCCTGGCGGTGAAAGTCGTCGACGGGATCGACGAGGCGATCCGCCACATCGAGCAGTACGGCTCCCTGCACACCGAGTCGATCGTCACGCGGGATTACGACAACGCGCAGCGGTTCCTCCGCGAGGTGAATTCCTCGACGGTCCTCGTCAATGCCTCGACCCGCTTCAGCGACGGTTTTCAGCTCGGCCTGGGCGCCGAGATCGGGATCAGCACGACGAAGCTGCACGCCTTCGGGCCCATGGGGCTCGAGGAGCTGACGACTGGGGCTCGAGGAGCTGACGACGCAGAAGTTCATCATCTACGGGAGCGGACAAATCAGGACCTCATAGGTCCTGGCCCCCGAAGGGGCCGGAAGAGCGGAAGTGAAGAAGAGCGGAAGCGCGGAAAAGAGATCTTGTCCGATCTTCTGCTCTTCCTAACTTCTTAACTTCACGTTCATGGAATCACCGACTGGCCTGTAACTTCCGACCGCCGAAAGGGATCAAACCATGCGCTGGGGACTGATGGGCGGCACCTTCGACCCGATACACCTGGCCCACCTGCGCTGCGCCCAGGACATCCTGGAGGACTACGGCCTCGAGCGCGTCGTCTTCATCCCCTCGGCAACCCCGCCCCTCAAGCACGGCCCCGGCGTCACCCCCTACGAGCACCGCGAGCGGATGGTGCGACTTGCCCTCGAGGGGAATCCGGCGTTTGCCTTCTCCGATGTGGGAGAACCGGCGCGAAGGCCGTTCGTACACGGTGGACACGATCGGGTATTTCCGCCGGACCTTCGGGAACGAGCTGGAGATCTTTTTCATCCTGGGACAGGATGCCTTTCTCGACATCCGGCGCTGGAAGGACTGGCGGCGCCTGCTGACCCTGTGCCGTTTCATCGTCATGTCGAGGCCCGGCTGGGGAAGGGGCGCTTTGCGCAAGGCCCTTCCCGCCGCAGAGGCGTCGCAATTTGTCTATGACCGCAAGGCGCGCGGGTATCGCGGCCCGTCGGGTTCCCTGATTTCCTTCGCGCGGGTCACGGCGCTTGCGATCGGGGCGACGGACATCCGGGAGCGCGTGAAATCGGGCCGCTCCATCCGCTATCTCGTCCCGGACGAGGTCAGGGAGTACATCGAGAAACACGGGCTGTACAAGGGCTGAAAACCTGACAAAAGGGTATCGGGTCTCGGGGCTCGGGTATCGGGAAGGAATCGGATTTTGTCTATAAAACAATCTTCTTCCTACCCTATACCCTATACCCGAAACCCTAAACCCCAGCGTTTGGACCGAAACCCTGTTTTGAGGGACTGCCAACGATGAAAAAGCAGCTGCGAATCCATTACCTGCAGCACGTCCCGTTCGAGGGGCCGGGCTACATCGAATCGTGGGCCATGGTGAGAGGCCACACCCTCACGGCCACGCGGCTGTATGCCGGCCAGCTTTTGCCGCCAGTCGAACAGATCGACTGGCTTGTCGTCCTCGGCGGGCCCATGAACGTCTACGAGGAGAACCGCTATCCCTGGCTCCCCAGGGAGAAGCGGTTCATCGGCGAGGCGCTCCACAACGGGAAGACGGTCATCGGGATCTGCCTCGGGGCCCAGCTGATGGCCTGTGTCCTGGGCGCCCGGGTGATGGGGAATCACTGCCGCGAGATCGGCTGGTACCCCGTGGAGAGGACGCTCCAGGCCGCGGAGTCGCCGCTGTCGCGCTTCCTGCCGGATCGGTTTGCGGCGTTCCACTGGCACGGCGACACGTTCGAGATCCCGCGCGGGGCCGTCCATCTTGCCCGGAGCCGGGCCTGCGAAAACCAGGCCTTTTCCTTCGGGGACCGGGCCGTTGCCTTCCAGTTTCACCTCGAGTCCACGAGGGAAAGTGTCGAGCAGCTTGTGCACAACTGCCGGGAGGATCTCACCGAGGGGCCGTTCATCCAGGGGCCGGCGGAGATGCTCACGGACCTGAACTTCTTCCGGATGATCAACGAGTGGATGGCCGAGTTCCTGGACGGGCTGGCGACGACCTCTCGGTCGTAGTATCGATACGAAACACAGGAAGGAGGGAAAATCGATGGGCGAAGTGGTTCACACATCGAAAATCAAGATCGTCCGGGAGACGGGACCCACCCGCAGGGCCATGATCGAAGGCTTCTCCGAACCCGTCTACTACGGGGTCCACGGGGGGATCAAGCGGTTCTACAAGGTCAATCCCGAGAAGGAGCACGCGGCGACCCTCGACCACATCGTTGCCGCCACGGCGGGGTGAATGATGGGAACACTGGCCACGCTGATGGCCGGAAAGAAGATCCCCACCCCCGAGCACCTCTACTGGGCCGACGTGGAAGGCGACATCGAGGATGCGGGGGGCGTTCTGAAGATCACGACGATCCGGGTGACGATGCATCTGAAGTGCCCCGAGGAGAAGGCGGCCGACGCGAAGGAGGCCTTCGCCAACTACATCACGCGCTGCCCCGCCGCCCAGAGCGTCAAGGACTGCATCAGGCTGCAGGACGAGCTGATCTTCGAGAAGTAAGGTAAATGAATGAAATGCAAATCCCCCTCTTTCCCGCTTTTTCAAAGGGGGAGGGAGGGGGATTTTTATCTTTTCCTTTTTTGCCCCGTACGCTTAACCTTATATCCTGGACCCTGACAAGACCTTCTTCAGGAACGTTCCCGTCAGCGAGCCCTCCGCGCGCGCCACGTCCTCGGGCCTCCCCTCGGCCACGATCTTCCCTCCGCCGGGGCCGCCCTCGGGTCCCAAATCGATGATCCAGTCGGCCGACTTGATCACGTCGAGGTTGTGCTCGATCACGACGATGGTGTTTCCCATGTCG
>JALOPC010000073.1 GCA_025454095.1 Syntrophales bacterium
ATGACGTTCTTGTCCCACTGGTTGATGATGGCGTCCACCGCAATGGCCGTCTTCCCCGTCTGCCGGTCCCCGACGATGAGCTCGCGCTGCCCCCGGCCGATGGGGATGAGGGCGTCGATGACCTTGATGCCCGTCTGCAGGGGCACGGTCACGGGGTCTCTCGCCATGACGGGGGGCGCCTCGCGCTCGACGGCCAGACGCTTTGTGGCCCGGACCTCCCCCTGGTTGTCCAGCGGTCTCCCGATGGCATCGACGACCCGTCCGATGAGGGCCTCCCCGACGGGCACGTCCAGGACCCGCCCGGTACGCCTCACTTCGGAGCCCGAGTTGAGGTGCTCGCTCGCCCCCAGGAGGATGACGCCGATCTCTTCGGGGTCGATGTTGAACACGAGCCCCTGGACGTTCTTGGGAAAGAGAACGATCTCTTCGGACCGGATGTTGGGCAGGCCGCTGACCCGCACGATGCCGTGACCGACATAGTTGACGAGCCCCACCTCCCGCTGCGTGAGCTCCGGATGCTGGTCGGCGAGAACCGCGTCCATCGTTTTGAACGTGTCGTCGAGAAAATCCTTCAGCTCTTCCTTTTCTCCTGGCATGGTCATGTCCGTCCCCCTCGTGATGGGTGCCTATCTTTTTTCCTGCGCCTCTTCGTACAGCGCGTGGTAGAACCTCTCCTCCAGAGAATCCAGGTAATCCTTGATGCTCCAGGCGATCTTGTGGCCGTCCGTCTTGAGCTCGTAGCCCGTCATGACATTGTCCGATTTCTCGAAGACCACCTGGGTCTCGCCGTTGATGCAGCGGTGGATGACGTCGTCGAGTTTCTGCCGTTCGACGTCCGGAATGTCGAAGGCGCTCTGGACGGTGATCGTCCCGCCATCCGCGAGGGAGGCCCTGAACTTTCCGCGCTCCTCTTCATCCATCGTCTGGATCCGTTCCATGAGGATCTCCACGATCCGCTGTTCGAGCTCCACGTCGGCCAGGTCCCGGAGCACCCGGCGCGTGATGGAGTAGATCTGCGTCCCGGCGAGACGCCGGAGATCCGCGAGGAAGGCGTCACGCTCCGATTTGAGCGTCTCGACCCACCGGGCCTGGAGCCCATCGACCTCTTCCCGTGCCTTGTCCATCAGCTCCTTGCGGTGGGCCTCGGCGTCGTCGCGCGCCCGGTTCATCGCCGCGTCGACATGGGCGTCCAGGTCCCGGAGCCGCTTTTCGTACCGCTCCGCCGATTCCCTCGCCGCCTCGCGGGACTTTTCGGCATCGGCGAAGGTGGAGGCGATCCTCGCTTCCCGAGCGTCCATGGCCCCGATGATCCTCCCGTACAGGAACTTCTTCAACAGGAAGAGCAGCAACAGGAGGTTGACGATCTGGCAGAAAAAAACGAACCAGTCGATGTGCATGGATCACCCTCCGGCTTTTTTGATCACGTAGGCCCAGAACGGGTTGGCGAACACCAGAATCATCGAAATCACGAAGCAGTAGATGGCGATGGACTCGATCATCGCCAGACCCACGAAAAGGGTCCGGGTCAGCGAGTTCCGTTCGTCAGGCTGCTGCGCGATCGAGTTCAGCGCCCCCTGCACGGCCCGTCCCTGTCCGAGACCGGGCCCGATCGCCCCGATCCCCATGCAAATGCCTGCCGTAATGATCGACGCCATTGCAACGATGCTCACGCTGTCCATACCGCTCCTCCTCACTTTCTTCTAGATTTTAACGGGTTCCGTTTCCTTTTTGGGCTTGTGCTCCGTTTCCTCGTGGGTCTGCGTCGCCGAGGCGATGTACACCATGGCGAGAATGGCGAAGATGTAGGCCTGGATGAGTCCGATCAGCAGCCCCAGCACCTGCATCACCACCGGGAAGAACAGCGGGGTGACCGCGAGCAGGATCGCGATGACCTTCTCGTGGCTCATGAGGTTGCCGAAGAGCCGGACGGCCAGGGCCAGGGTACGGGAAAATTCCCCCATGACGTGGAAGGGGAAAAAGATGAACGTGGGCCGGAAGTACTCCTTCAGGTATTCCAGGATCCCGTTTTTCGCGATGCCGTACATGGGAACGGCGATGAACACCAGGATCGCCAGGGCCGCCGTCGTCGTCAGCGACGACGTGGGCGCTACGTACCCCGGGATGAAGGTGAAAACGTTGGAGAACAGGATGAAGAGAAACAGCGTCGCGATGAACGGGAAGTAGGTGTCGGAGCCTTCGTGGGCGATGTCGTGGATCTCCGAGCGGATGGTGCCCACGATCACCTCCAGCATGTTCTGCCAGCGGCTCATCGTCCGCTCCGACGAGAGGTTCCCGGTGATCGCGATGGAACCGACGACGAGCAGCCCCATGATGAGCCACGTGTAGGCCAGGGTGGCGTTGATGGTCACGAATCCCCAGGCAAAGAGGATGACCTGATCCGGGCTGATCTGGTCAATGGCCACGACTTCCATAGGGCATGCCTCCCGTGAGTGTAGGGTTCGTCTTCCCGAGCCGGCGCAGGAGAATCTCCCGCATCAGCAGAAACCCGACCAGGGCCGCCGCCAGGCGCTGCCAGTCGCCCTGCATGACGAGGTAGAAACCCGTCAGGGCCAGCGCCGTGCGCAGGGCGAAACTCAGTGCCATTCTTCGAACGGGCTTCTCCGCGTCGGGCAGTTTCCGCACGGTCTCCCAGAGCCCTGCGAAGTAGACGCCGCCGAGCGCGATCCCGATGAAACATGAAAACAGCAGCTCTCCCATGGTCGTCCTTTATCTCCGATCCGCGGGGCCCGGGGTTCGGAAGTTCGCTCTTCCATCACCCCGGACCCTCACGGACATAGGGGGCAATCGGTGTTCAATCCTTCATGATGTCCTGCTGGGCCCTTTTCACCCAGTACCAGGCGTTCATGCATCCCAGGGCCACACCCATGATGAGCAGCATGAGCGTCCAGGAAAACCGGCTCGGCCACGTCCGGTCGACCCACAGCCCGATGGCCGTGAAGATCAGCGTCGGAATGGCGACGGACCAGCCCACCACGCCGAACATCCCCAGGCCGAACCAGATGGTGTGGTCCTGCTGGGTCTTTCCCTTGACGCGCCGGGCCTCCTTGGAACCGACCTTCCGGGTGAAGGCCTCGGCGATCTTGAGCCGCCTCTCGCGGGGAGTCAGCCGTTCGTCACTCATGTTCCCTCATCTCCATGAATCGGCGGAGAAGGTCGATTTCCAGCTTCGCCGCTGCCGACCGGGCCTTCTTTTCCCGCTCGTCAATCTCCTCGAACTGCCTCACCACGATGTCCCTGAGATGGCCCAGTTCATCGCTCTTTGCGGCGTTGCGGATCGATACGAGGATATCGGGGCCCTTCTTCACGAGGGTGCCCACATCGATGGCGAGGTAATGCTCCCCTTCGCCCGTCTGGTACGCAAAGACACCCGGCACGAGCGACGCGGTAAAATCCACGTGGTGCGGAAGCAGGCAGAAATACCCGTTCTCGGCCTCGGCGACCACCTTCGAGACCTCCTCGACGAGAAACACTTCCGCCGGCAGCAGGATTTTAAGCTTCATCTTTCTTCGCCTCGTCCACGCTCCCGATCATGTAGAGCGCGCTTTCGGGGTACTCGGCGAACTCGTCGTTGAGGATCCGCTCGCAGCCCTCGAGGGTCTGATCGCGGCTGACCATGCGGCCCGGTTTGCCGATGAACTGCTCCGTCGTGAAGAAGGGCTGCGTGAAGAAGCGCTCCAGGCGCCGCGCCCGGAAGACGGTGCGCTGGTCGTCGCGGGAAAGCTCGTTGATCCCCAGCATGGCGATGATGTCCTTCAACTCGTCGTAGATGGTGAGGGTCCGCCTCACCTCCTGGGCGATCCGGTAGTGGCGCTCGCCGGCGATGGTCGGCATGAGCATCTTGGAGCCCGACTGCAGGAGGTCCACGGCCGGGTAGAACCCTTCGCTCGCCCGCTTTCTCGAGAGCACGATGGAGGCGGTCAGGTGGCTGAAGGTGTGCGAGGCGGAGGGGTCGGTGAAATCGTCGGCCGGGACGTACACGGCCTGGATCGACGTGATGGCGCCCGTTGTCGTGTTGCAGATTCGCTCCTCGAGCTCCGCCAGTTCCGAGGCCAGCGTCGGCTGGTAGCCGAGGCGCGAGGGCAGAAGCCCCATGAGGCCCGAGACTTCCTGGCCGGCCTGGATGAAGCGGAAGATGTTGTCCATCAGCAGAAGCACGTCCTGCCGCTCGTCGTCCCGGAAATACTCGGCCATGGTAAGGGCGGAGTGTCCGACGCGGAAGCGGGCCCCGGGCGGTTCGTTCATCTGCCCGAAGACCATGACGGTGTTCTTGAGAACCCCCGCATCGCTCATTTCGCGGTAAAGCTCCTCGCCCTCGCGGCACCGCTCCCCGATCCCGCAGAAGATGCTGATCCCCTCGTGGCCGCTGACGACGTTGTGGATCAGCTCGGTGAGAAGCACCGTCTTCCCCACGCCGGCTCCCCCGAAGAGCCCCGCTTTCCCGCCGCGCTCCAGGGGCGACAGCACGTCGATGGCCTTGATGCCCGTTTCGAAGATCTCCGAACTCGTCGACTGCTGCGTGATGGGGACCGGCTGGCTGTGGATGGGACGGTATTCCGTTGCCTCCACCTGGGGCAGGTTGTCGATGTTCTCCCCGAAGACGCTGAAGACCCGCCCGAGCAGAACTTTCCCCACGGGCACGCAGAAAGGCTGCTCCGTGTCGAGCACCGACGAGCCCCTGGAGAGCCCCTGGGTGGGCGTCAGGGCAATGCCGCGCACGACATTCGCGTCGAGGTGGGCGGCCACTTCGATGCGGACCCTGTCGTCGTCGCCGGCGCGAAGGACATGGCGGATGGCCGGCAGCTTGTCCTGAAACCGGACATCGACGACGCTTCCTCTTACGGATATGACGGTGCCACGATGTTCCACGTTCTTCCCCCTCGTTGTCGTTCTCGATCGGACGTTCTGCCCGATGTCATCGTACCTGCTTCCCGTGCCCGCCGGCAGCGACGGTCTGGCGGGAAGGACCCGGCTTGCCGTCCCGGCGGAAGCGTTCCTCCGTTTCCCGCTTCATGAGCGCTTCGTATCGTTCGGCGATCACGTACGTGGCGTAGTCGAACAGCAGGAGGGTCCGCGTCAGGCTCTCGGCGGCCTGCTGATGCTCCACGGTCGAGACGAACAGCGTCTGGAACTCCGCGAAGAGCCAGATGTGGCGGCGCATCAGGATGAGTGCGTAAACGGCCTCGTGCAGCGGGATCCCCTCGGAGTACCGCTCGTCGGCGTACTTGGTGAAAAACTTCTGTGCGGCGTCGAAGGGCTTATCCGTGATGAAAAGGCTGCGGAAGTTCCGGTAGAACGCGACGGCGTGCGAGAGGGCCTTCTCGTCGGAGAAGGTGTGATAGGAGGGCGTCTTCGGGTTCACCCGGACGTCGCCCAGCCACTGCGAGGCGATGCGGTCCGCATGCTTCTCCGTGACCTCGATGAGCTTCGTCGCGTATCCCTTCATGGTCTCCCCCGCTTTGCGGCGGCTTGTTTCCCGGGTTTCGGCCCGGTCTCCCGGTTCGTCCCGCTCCCCGCGCCTGTCGCTAGGTCTCCACGGGCGACCCCGCCTGGGGCGACGCCCGGTAGAGAACCTCGATCTTCGAGAACCCTTCGGCCAGCAGCGCCACCACCGAGGAGACGACGACAAACATGATGGCCCGGATCAGGTCGTCCGTGAGCGGGACCCCCTTCATGAAGAGGAGGTGGCTCACGATCAGGATGACGCCCAGCAGGACGGAGATATAGATCCCCTTCTTCTTCCACCAGATTCCCGCCAGTACGATCGGGATGTAGAACAGGTGCGTGAAGATGACCCCGCTGGCCATCACCGCGTGGTAGTAATAGGTCAGGAACCCGCAGGCCACGAGCAGGCACGTCATGATTCCCACCTTGCTGCCCGTGAAGCTCTCCTCCATCCCGAGCGCTCGCAGGGCCATGAGCTGCTTGTCGACTTCGCCTTTCATCAGCTCCTGGTAGCGGTCCGAAATGACGTAGGTGGCGTAGTCGAACAGCAGGATCGTGCGGTTGAGGCTCTCGACGGCCTGCTGCTGCTCGACGGCGGAGATGAAGAGGGCCTGGAACTCGGCGTACAGCCAGATGTGGCGGCGCATGAGGGTCAGGGCGTAGATGGCCTCGTGCAGGGGGATCCCGATGCGGTAGCTCTCGTCGGCATACTTGGCGTAGACCCGGCGGGCCTCCTCGAAGGGGCTCTTCGCGGCGAAGACGGCCCGGAATTTCGTGTAGAAGTCGACGGCCTGCGGGATGGCCCGGTCTTCGGCGAGTGTATGATAGGAAGGGGTCTTCGGGTTTTTCCTGACATCGGCGAACCACTGCCGGGCGATCTTTTCGGCGTTGGTTTCCGTGACATCGATCAGCTTCGTCGCTACGGCCTGCATGGCGTCCTCCTTGCCCTGAAGCGTCTTGTCCTGGTTGCCGTCCCTCCCGGTGTCGCCTTTTTCTGCGGCCGCCCTTCCCCGCCGTGCGGTTCGGGGGTGCTGCCTTTGCCCCCACTGTACGGAGGAGACCGGAAATGATCAATATGAATAGATCAGTAGGTTAATGCTAGGTATTTCCTAATACCATTTTCGGGGCCGGGATTTCCCCGGGGCGCCGTGCGGAGCGCCCCGGCCGGCGTTTTCGGAAGCAGCAGGCTACATGGAGGCGAGGTGGGAGATGAGGTTGGCCTTCTTGTTGCGAAGGCCCAGTTTCTTGCGGATGTTGTTGCGGTGGAATTCCACGGCCGCGACGGACATGCCGAGCAACGCGGCGATTTCCTTCGTCGTGCGGCCCTCCTTGATCAGGGAGGCCACGCGGATTTCCTTGGGGGTCAGGTTCCGGTGCTGCGAGTGCAGATTCTTCAGGAACGGGGAGACGATGTTGTCCAGGTTGGTCTCCAGAACCCGCACATGCGCAAGCTGGCCATCGGAGAGCTTCGTTTTCTTGAGTTTGTCCAGGTAGGGCGCCAGCAGCTCCTTCACGTTGCTGAGGATCATCTCCTCGACTTCCCGGCGGTCCTGTTCCCGCTGGTCGAGGAGCACCTTCATGGCCGTGTTGACCTCCTGCAGGCT
>JALOPC010000356.1 GCA_025454095.1 Syntrophales bacterium
GGCGACGCCGCCATGAAGGGCGCGGCGGCCGGCGCGGCGACGGGAGCCGTCATGGGCGGCACCCAGGGCATGACGGACACCGACGTGCAGCGGCAGATCCGGGAAGACCTCCGAACGCGCTCCCTCGAGCGCAGGGCCGTGGCGCCCCAGGAGCTGGCCCACGGCTTCGTCTTCTTTCCGGGCGAGGCCAAGAAGGCCCAGGAGCTGAGGCTGCGGTTGCGCGAGGCGGACACGGGGAGGGTGTACCCGCCCGTGGTGCTGCGGTATTAAGAAAGAGGCCCTGTATCGGAAACAGGGCCTGCACCTCTGTTCTCCTCCCCACCCTCACGTCCATCCTGTCCGCCGATTTCAGCCGGCTGGGGGAGGAAATCAAGGCCGTGGAAAAGGCCGGCGCAGACCTCATCCACGTGGACATCATGGACGGCCACTACGTCCCGAACCTCACGATCGGGCCCGGCGTCGTCTCGTCCCTGCGAAAGACGACAGCGCTTCCCTTCGACGTGCATCTCATGATCGAAAGCCCGGACCGGTATATCGACGCCTTTGCCGATGCCGGGAGCAACATTCTCACCGTTCACGCCGAAGCGGTCGTCCACCTGCACCGGACGGTGCAAACCATCAAGGGAAAGGGAATCAAGGCCGGGGTGTCCCTGAACCCCGCGACGCCGCTGTCCTGCATCGAGGAGATCCTGCCGGACATCGACCTGCTGCTGATCATGACGGTGAACCCGGGGTTCGGCGGGCAGAAGTTCATCGCGGGCATGCTGCCCAAGATCCGGAAGGCCAGGGAACTGGCACAAACCCGCGGCCTGGGGATGGCCATCGAAGTGGACGGGGGGGTGACGCCGGACAATATCGGGATTCTTGCCGAGGCGGGCGCTGACATCTTCGTGGCGGGTGCCTCCGTCTTCGGCAGCCCGTCGTACGGCGATACGATTGCACGGATGAAAGCGATACTCGGCGGGATACGATAGTTGCAGACAAGTGGACACGAAGTTGAGAAGTCAGGAAGCGAAGAAGCGGGGAATCGACACGGATCGGAAGGACAGCTCGGGATTTTTCCAAACTTCTCAACTTCCCAACTTCCGTTCCTCCAGGGACAGTTCGGCCTGTTCCGGTTTCCTGGGCGCCGCAGCCTCCTGGCTGTACGCCAGGAGATTCTCCGCTTTTGACTCCCTGCGTTTGACGGCCTTCAGAAATCTCGCCACCAGGATTTCCGTCATTCCCTCGGGGGTGTGGTGCGGTTTGTCGCCCATGGCGACCTTTCCGCCGGCCAGCATTTCGTGACCGCCCCCCGTTCCCAGGTCCGCCACCATCTTCTGCGCGATCCGGTCCGCCGAGCCGCGCCTCTTCTTCGTCCGCAGCGAAAAATAAACGTCGCCGACGAATTCCCCCGCGGACAGGACCCACTTGACCCCCTCCGTGCGGACCATGAGATCGGCCATTTCCGCGATGATCTCCAGGTGCTCGACGTGGCCCAGGTTCAGGGTGACGACGTCCTTGTAGAGCCGGGCGTTGCTGATGGCCTTCTCGAGCATGCTCAGGTAGTCCCGCGGGACGTCCGGGTGCTCGATCTGCGAGAGGAGGCGGAAGAGAACCCTGTTGTAGAAGTACATGCAGGCGTCGATGTCCTTCGCGCTCACCCCGCGCCCGAGATCGCGCGTGTCGGAGCGGACCCCGTAGAGAAGAGCCGTCGCCACCTTGCGGTCCACCTCCACGATTCCCGCATCCCGCAGGTACTCGGCCAGGATCGTCGACGTACTCCCGTAATCGGTCCGGATGTCGTAGTACTTTGCCAACCGGGTCCTGGCCCGGATAGGGACGTGATGATCGATGACGATGTCGGGAATGATCGAGCGCGGCAGGGAATTGTTCCCGGCACCGGGCTGCGTGTCCACGAGGGCAATGACGCTGAAGTTGTTGAGGTTGATCTCGGAGAGGGCGCGCAGGTCGATCTTCAGATGGCGGATCATGGCCCGGTTCTCGGCGCGCCCCACAACCCCGCTGGAGGCGATGATCGCGCCCACCTTCCACTTCAGCTGCAGGAGATACTTGAGGGCAAACGCGGCGGCCAGCGCATCGGGGTCGGGGTGATTGTGGGTCACAATCAGGACTTTCCGCTTACCCCGGATGACCTCGTGGAGCCTGTCGAGACGGGTCTGGTTGTTCGTGCCGTTCTGAGCCATGATGTCAGGGTGCTGCCGAAACGTCGAAGCACCGGCCGGCCTATCCCGGGGTGTTCCTCCAGCGGCGCACGGGTCCCGAATGCGGCGCTGCCCTCGGTCCTCGTTTCTCCAGCTGAACCCGTCGAAGAGCCCGGCCCCGGGCCTGTTGCCCCGGACCGCTGAGGCGTAGGGGCGATTATAAGACTTTGCCGGGGAATGTCCACAACTATTTTAGGGCCGCCGCAAAGGACAAAAATGCGCATCAGCCCGAGTATCAGAACCCGTTATCCTCCGGACTGTGCCCATGCACCTCATCATTGACGGCTACAATCTGATCCGGCAGTCGGACGTGCTGAGAAGCCACGAGCGCCAGGGCCTGGAAGCGGGCCGGAAGGCCCTCATCCACATGCTGGCGGGCTACAGGAGGGTCATGGGGCACCGCATTACCGTTGTCTTCGACGGCTGGCTCGGAGGCCCCCCGCAGGAGGAGCGCGACCGGGAGGCGGGCATCGAGATCATCTACTCCCGGCGTGGGGAAAAGGCGGACGAAGTCATCAAGAGACTGGCACGGCAACATGCCGAGGAGTCGATGGTGGTCACCTCGGACCGCCCCGTCATGGATGCCGCCGCTCGCGCGGGCGTCACGGCGATCGCCTCCCGGGAGTTCGAGGAACGGGTCCGCCGGGCCCGCAGTGCCCCGGCACAAGCCCCGGACGTGCGCGGCAAGGACGACGACGGGGACGACCCCTCGCCGAGAGGGACGAAAAAGAAAGGCCCCTCCCATCGCACCTCCAAGCGGGAGAGGCTCAAACAGAGGGGGATGGAGAAACTCTGAAGTGAAGAAGCCGGGAAGTTCAGAAGTCAGGAAATCAGGCAGAACCTCTTCCTTCAAGAGTTCTCGACTTCACAACTTCTTAACTTCTCCACTTCGCGTTGTTGTCCCCTGCCTGTCCGCACAGGTCGATCAACAGGCGCTCGAGCAGAAGCCGCGCGTCCCGGCCCGTCGATTTCATGGCCACATCCACGGCAAGCACCCTTTCCATGTGCGCCAGCAGCTCCCCGTGTGTATACCGTGTCGAATTGCGCAGCGCGTTGTAGATGACATAGGGGTGCTGGTTCACCAGGCTTGCCCCCTTCCCCAGTTCCGCCTGGAATGCCTTCACCGCCGGGAAGACGGCCCGCTGAAACCGGCCGAAGTCCATGTCGGCGCGGAACCCCTCGAGCCGGCCCGTGCCGAGCAGCACCTTCCCGTGGAAGAGAAAACGGATTTCCCTCGTGATCATGGCCAGGATGACGAGGTGATGGACGCCCTGGTAGAGCAGATCGCCGAGACTGGCAAGGGCTTTCCGCAGATCGCTTCCCACGAGGGCTTCCGTCAGGTCGAAGACCGTGTCGTCGCGGGTCCGGCCGATCACCGTTTCCACGTCGGCGGGCTCGATGCGGGCCCTGTCCCCCGTGTAGGTGATCAGCTGATCGAGCGCCTCTGCGGAATCCCGCAGCCTAAACCCCGTTTTCCTCCCCAGGACAACCCATGCCTCGGAACTGAGCGTTTTCCCCCTTCGTGCGAGCTTTTCCCGCAGGTTCTCCATCATGAGGCTGCGCTGTTTCGCCTCGCTGCGCGTTCGCAGAAATGCCAGCACGGCCCCCCTGTCGGCCATCACCTTGAAGAGCTTCTTCCGGCGGTCCACGGCATCGGCCGACACGACCAGGACATGCCCGGAGGGAAGGCCCGACGACAGGAGATCTTCAAGGGCCTCCGTCCCGCCCGGCCGGGCACGCTCGGCGAGGTTGTGCGCAATGCAGTGTTCCAGCACCCGGGGCAACCATTTTTCCCGCTCCTCGGCGCCGTCCTCCCCGACCGCTTCCCGCCACTGTTCGTCGGTGATCCTCCTCCATCC
>JALOPC010000074.1 GCA_025454095.1 Syntrophales bacterium
TGCGGCCGATGGCGGCGTAAACGGCGTCCCGCAGGGCCGCAACCCCTTCCCCCGTCTTTGCCGAGACCCGGAGGATCTCGCGCCCGGCGATCTCCCCGGGAAGGGAATCCGTCTCGAGGACCCCGGGCAGGTCGGCCTTGTTGATCGCCACGACGACGTTACGGTCCCGGTTCGCGGCTGCAATCTCCCGATCCTCCGACGAGAAGGGGAGACTTCCGTCCATCACGATCACCACGACGTCGGCGGAAGCCGCCTGCTGCCAGACGCGCTCGATGCCTTCCCGCTCGGCGGGGTCCTGTGCTGCCCGGATGCCGGCCGTGTCGACATACCGCACCGGGACGCCCCGGAGGCTCGCGCTCTCCTCGATGAAGTCCCGCGTGGTCCCGGCCTGGGGTGTCACGATGGCCCGGTTCTCGCCCAGCAGGCGGTTGAAGAGGCTTGACTTGCCCGCGTTGGCCTTACCCGTGATGACGACCCGCGCCCCCTCCCGGATCATGCAGCCTTCGCCGTAGGTGGCGGTCAGCCCCTCGATCCGGGCCGTGATGTCGCGGAGCCGGTCGATGAGCGCCTCTCTGGGCGCGGCCTCGACACCGTCTTCCTCCTGGAAGTCGATCTCCGCCTCGAGCAGGGTGAGGATGTCCAGGATGGATGCGCGCAGCTCGCCGATCGCGCGCGACAGGCCGCCCCGGAGATGCCCCAGGGCGAGGTCGAGCCCCCGCTGCGAACGGGCCGTGATCATCTCCTGGACGGCTTCGGCCTGAGTGAGGTCGAGCCGGTCGTTGAGGAAGGCCCGGCGCGTGAACTCCCCCGGCTCGGCGGGGCGGGCCCCGGCCCTCAGAACGGCCGTCAGCACCTCTTCGAGAATCAGAGGGCCGCCGTGGCAGTGGATTTCGAGGGTGTCTTCGCCAGTGAAGGAATGGGGCCCCCGCATAAAGGCCACAAGGACCTCGTCGAGAACGCGGCTCGTGGCGGGGCAGACGATCTCGCCGTGGGTGAGCCGGTGGGACGACCGGAAGGCGTCCATGGGTTTTCGGGGTCTGAAGAGGGTGCGTCCGATCCGCTCGGCGCCGGGCCCGCTCGCCCGCACGATCCCGATGCCGCCCGTGCCGGGCGGCGTGGCGATCGCCGCGATGGTGTCTGCCTGGGTCACCGGGGTCTCGGGTTGTAGGGGCGGCTGCTCCTGCCGGGCCTGACGATGATCTTGCGATTGGGGCCCTCACCGCGGCTCTTCGTGACGACGGAGTCGTCGTTCTGCAGGGTGAGGTGAATGATCCGCCTCTCGCGGGCCGTCATGTTGCCCAGCGTGACGGGTTTCCGGGTTTTCCGGACCTTCTGGCTGACCTTTTCCGCCAGGGCCACGAGCGCTTCCTCGCGCTTCTTGCGGTAGTCCTCCGTGTCGACGACGACCTGTTTCTTTTCCCGGCCCTGTTTGCTGAGGATCTTGTTGACCACGTACTGGAGGGCGTCGAGGGTCTGGCCGCGCTTGCCGATGAGAAGCCCCTCGTCGGCTCCCTTCAGGGTGAGGCTGATGGCGTCGGGCGTGTCCTCCACGGCCACTTCGGCCTGGATGCCCATCAGGGCGAGAATCTCCAGGAGGGTGTCCTTTGCCGCCGCCAGGGTCTCCGGCGAAGACGGCACGGGTTCCGGGCGCGGCTCGCGGGGAGGCTGAGCCTCCCGGTGTTCCCGGGGCGGGCGTGCATCTCTCTGCTCCCCGTGCTCCCGGTGTTCCCTCGGGGGTCTCGGCTCGCGGGGCTCCCGGTGTTCCCTGTGGGGGCGGGGATCCCGGGGCGGGCGCGCCTCCCGCTGCTCCCGATGTTCGCGGTGCTCCCTCGGGGGCCTCGGCTCGCGTTGCTCCCGGTGTTCCCGGGGCGGGCGGATCTCCCGGGGCGGGCGCGCCTCCCGCTGCTCGGGGACTTCCGGAGGCTTCGGCGCCGGGGCTTCCGCTACTTTTTCCGTCTTTTCCCGGGGCGTCTCGAAGCTCATGTCCAGGCTCAGGAGGCTGGCCTTGATCCTGGCCTTCTTCGACCCGACGAGGCCGAGGAAGCCCGAGGAGCCCTCGGAGAGAATCTCGATGTTCAGCTTCTCGCGGGGGACGTTGAATTCCCGGCACGCCTTCTCGATCGCTTCATCGATGGTCTTTCCTTCGATTTCGAGGACCTTCATGTCTCAGCACCTCACGCGGTGGGCGACTTGTTGATGTAGTACTGCTGGCCGATGCTCAGGACGTTGTTGATGAGCCAGTAGATCACGAGCCCCGAGGGGAAATTGAGGAAGAGGAACGTGAAGACCACGGGCATGAGGAGCATCATCTTCTGCTGCATGGGGTCTCCCATGGGCGGCGACATCTTCTGCTGGATCAGCATGGTCGCCCCCATGATGATGGGCGTGATGTAGTAGGGGTCCTTGGCCGAGAGGTCCTGGATCCACCAGAAGAAGGGCGCGTGGCGCAGCTCGATGGCGTAGGACAGCAGCTGGTAGAGCGCGATGAAGACGGGGATCTGGATGACCACCGGCAAACACCCGCCCAGCGGGTTGATCTTGTGCGTCTTGTAGAGCTCCATGACGGCGGCGTTCATCTTCTGCTTGTCGTCCTTGTAGCGCTCCTTGAGCTCGTTGAGCTTGGGCTGGACCTTCTGCATCTCCTTCATGGACTTGTAGCTCTTGGTGCCCAGCGGCCAGAAGAGGAGCTTCGTGAGAAGGGTGATGATGATGATCACGATCCCGTAGTTGCCCACGTACTTGTAGAGGTACTGCATGAAAAACAGGATCGGGTAGGCGAGCCACTTCATCCAGTTGCCGACGTTGATGGCCGCCTCGAGCCCCGCGCCCTCCGCCTTCAGGCGGTTGTATTCCTTGGGACCCACGAAAAGGGTGTAGTTGAAAGCCCCCGCCTGGCCCGAGGGGATGGTGTTCTTCGGGCCGTCGAGGGTGACGAGAATCTGACCCCGGGCGTCCTTGGCGAAGGAAGCGGTCGTGAGCGCCGGCTGCTTCGGGATCATCGCGGCAATGAAGAATTTGTTCTCGAAGCCGCCCCACTGGATGTCGGGCCCGTAGGCCTTCTTTTCCATTTTCGCGCCGGCTTCCCGTTCCGTCGAGTTCTTGACCTGGGCGATGGCCCCCTCTTCCTCCATTCCCTTCTTGCCCAGCTCCTCCAGCCACCGGATGGAGAGGTTCTGGTTCAGGGCGGCGTTCGTGCTGTTGACGAACCGCACCTCGAGGTCGAAGGCGTAGCGGTCGGGCTGGAAGGTGTAGATTTTCTCCACACGGTACTGACCGGGGGCTGCGTAGGTGAAGACGAGTTTCCCGGGCTTGGCATCCCCCGTCAGGTCGAGCTCCTTCCGGTCGGTCTCGTAGACGATGTCGCCGGGCAGTACGACGCTCGAGTCGGTGAAAGCCGTCGAGAGCGGAAGCTCGGAGCCTTCCTGGACCTGGATCATCTCGATCAGGGGGCTTCCCTCGTCGAGGGTGGCCTTGTATTCCTTGAGCTTGAGGGACTTGAGCGCGCCCCCGCGGGTGCTGAACACGGCTGTATAGAGCGGGGTTTCGACCCGGATGTCCTTTGCGGCCGCTGCGGCCTTCACCGCGGCTGCCGGGGCGGGTGCCGCCGCTGCAGGTGCCGCCGGCGCGCTGCCCGTCGCTGCGGCCGGGGTCTGGGCCGTCTGGGTCTGGGTTTGGGGCTGGGCCTGCTCCTGCTTCTGGGTCTCGAGGTTCTTCGCGAAGAAGTACTGGTAGACGAAGACGACGATGAACGAGAGGAGAATCGCCAGAAATGTCCGAATGTTCGTGCTCATGAAATGCCTCCTGGGGCTCACTTACCGGACCGGGTCGTAGCCGCCGGGATGAAAGGGATGACACCGCAGCAGCCGACGGATCCCGAGCAGAATCCCGCGGGCCGGTCCGTGCAGGCGGATTGCCGTCAGGGTGTACTCGGAACAGGTCGGGATGAAGCGGCAGCTGCGCGGCAGGAAGGGGGAGACAAGGATCTGATAGGCCCGGATGAGAGCGATGGACAGCGTCTGGAAAAAATGCCTCACCATGTTCAGGCTTTCATTCGTCCCGCGAGGACCTTCTCCAGCTCCCTGCAGAGGTCCTGGCATTTCATGAAGGAGAAGTCTTTCCTTGCGACAATCAGGATATCCTGCGAGGCCGGAAGCCTGTGTTTGTTCAAGCGGAAGAACTCTCTCAGGAGCCGCTTCATCCGGTTGCGCCTTACGGCCGTTTTCCCCACCCGTTTGCCGACGACAAGCCCGAGGCGCCGCACGCCCGACGTGTTTTTGCAGAGAATGACGGTCAGGTACTCCGAGTAAATCCGCTTGCCCGATTTGAAAAGGGCCGAGAATTCGCTTCGCCTTCGGATTCTCTCGTGCTTGCCGAGCGTGTACCTGCCTTCGGGGGCTGGGGACTTTCCTGCGGCTGGGCTCACCCTTCCACTTCTTCCCTGACCCGGCTCAGACGGTCAGTCTCTTTCTCCCCTTGGCGCGCCTTCTGCTCAGGACCAGCCGCCCACCCTTGGTGGCCATCCTGGCTCGAAATCCGTGGGCCCGCTTGCGCTTGAGATTCGTAATGGTCGTGAGTGTCTTTTTCATAACGTGACGGTCCTGTAAGTTAAATGCTAAAGACGTACCTTAGACCATTATTCCGAATATTTGTCAAGGGTTAATTGGCTGAACCCAGGCCGTCCCTTTTCGCGTGCCCCGGGCCCCCCGAGGACGGGCATGCCCGGGCACGCGGCTTCCGGCGGGCATGGACGTCCTTGCCCCCGCCGGGGGGCGGGCCGGGAAACCCCGGAGTATTCAAGGATTTCGGGCAACTGCCGGCTTGCTTCCCACCCCGGAGTCCACTATAGTAAAAAACGGGCCGCCGGGGTATCCCGTGCGACCCGAGCCTCGGGGAAAGGATTCCCTTGTCGGGATGACGGAAGACAGACAGCGCAAAACAGCCGCGGGCGGCTATCTCGACCGGCGGGCCTTTCGGCTCGTATCGGACTTCGAGCCCCGGGGCGATCAGCCCCAGGCCATCGAGAAGCTGGCCCGCGGGGTCGAGAAGGGGCACCCTCACCAGGTCCTCCTCGGGATCACCGGTTCAGGCAAGACCTTCACGGTGGCCAACGTCATCCAGGCCGTCCAGCGGCCCGCTCTGGTCATCGCCCACAACAAGACCCTGGCCGCACAGCTCTACCAGGAGTTCAAAACGCTCTTTCCGGAGAACGCCGTCGAGTACTTCGTCAGCTACTACGATTACTACCAGCCCGAAGCCTACATCCCGACGACGGACACCTACATCGAAAAGGACTCGGCGATCAACGAAGAGATCGACAAGATGCGCCACTCGGCCACGCGCTCGATCCTGTCGCGCAGCGACGTGATCGTCGTGGCCAGCGTCTCCTGCATCTACGGCATCGGCGCCCCCGAGACCTACCTCGGCATGGCCCTGTCCCTCGAGGAGGGCATGGAGATCCCGAGGGATGCGATGCTGAGGCGCCTCGTGGACATCCAGTACGAGCGCAACGACATCGACTTTCACCGCGGCGCCTTCCGGGTCCGCGGAGACGTGGTGGAGATCTTCCCGGCCTACGAGGAGGAGCAGGCCGTCCGCGTCGAGTTTTTCGGCGACAGGATCGAGGCGATCTCGCTCGTGGACCCGCTCCGGGGGAAGAAGCTGGGGCGCCTGTGGAAGACGGACATCTACCCCGGGAGCCACTACGTCACGACGCGGGACACGGTGAAATCGGCCCTCGTCTCCATCCGGGAGGAGCTGGGCGAGCGGCTCCGGTTCCTTGAGTCGCAGAACAAGCTGCTGGAAGCCCAGCGCCTGGAGCAGCGCACCCGGTTCGACCTGGAGATGCTCGAGGAGATGGGCTACTGCCAGGGGATCGAGAACTATTCCCGGCACCTCACGGGGCGCAAGCCCGGAGAGCCCCCGCCGACCCTCATGGAGTACATGCCCGCCAACGCCCTCGTCGTTCTCGACGAGAGCCACGTCACCGTGCCGCAGCTCGTGGGCATGTTCCGCGGAGACCGCGCCCGGAAGGCGACGCTCGTCGAGTACGGGTTCCGGCTGCCCTCGGCCCTGGACAACCGGCCGCTCATGTTCGAGGAGTACGAGCGCTTCCCCCAGCAGCGCCTCTACATTTCGGCGACCCCCGCCGCGTACGAGATCACGAAGGCCCGCGGGCGCGTGGTGGAGCAGATCGTGCGGCCCACGGGGCTCATGGACCCGGAGATCGTCGTGCGGCCCGTGACATACCAGGTGGACGATCTGCTGGGCGAGATCCGCAAGCGCGCCGAGCGCGGCGAGCGGGTCCTCGTGACGACCCTCACGAAACGCATGGCCGAGAACCTCACGGAGTACTACGAGAGCCTCGGCGTGCGGGTGAAGTACCTGCACTCGGACGTGCACACGCTGGAGCGGGTCGTCATTATCCGCGACCTGCGCCTGGGGAAGTTCGACGTTCTCGTGGGCGTCAACCTGCTGCGGGAGGGGCTCGACATCCCCGAGGTGTCGCTCGTGGCCATCCTGGATGCCGACAAGGAGGGGTTCCTGCGCTCGGAGCGTTCCCTCATCCAGACGAGCGGCCGGGCGGCCCGGAACGCGGCGGGCCAGGTCATCATGTACGCCGACAAGATCACCGACTCCATGCGCGCCTGCATCGACGAGACGGAGCGCCGGCGGGCGATCCAGCGGGCATTCAACGAGGAGCACGGGATCACCCCGGAGACGATCCGCAAATCCATCGACAACGTGCTGGCCTCCGTCTACGAGGCCGACTACGTCACGGTGCCCGTCATGGAGCAGAAGGTGGAGTACGTCTCCATCGCGGAGGTCCCGGACCTGATCGCGAAGCTGCGGGAGGAGATGAAGGAGGCGGCCCGGGACTACGCGTTCGAGCGCGCGGCGGAGTTGCGCGACCGGATCCGCAAGCTCACGGAGCTCGAGATCGGCTTCGGCGGGGAGACCGATGGGGGCGGGGCGGAGGACGGAGAAGTGCCGAAGGCAAAGGCGAAGCGTGCGTTCGGCGCCGCGGCAAGGAAGAAGTCGAGAAGGTAACGGGCCAA
>JALOPC010000075.1 GCA_025454095.1 Syntrophales bacterium
CTCGGCCGCCGCCTGGTGGAAGAGAACCGTCGAAGGCGTCATGCCGGGCAGGGTGTTGGGTTCGAGCACGAGGATGCGCCCGTCGCAGACGAACATGTCGATTCGCGAGTAGGCCTTGAGCCCGAGTGCCTTGAAGGCCCGCACGGCCGTGTCCTGGATCTGCCGCAGCAGCTCGGCAGGCACCCTCGCGGGGGTCTTGTTCTCCCCCTGGCCGTAGAGGAACTTGTCTTCCAGCGAGAGGATCTCCTGCGTGGGGATGGTCTCCGAGGGCGTGAGGGCCCGGGGCTCGTCGTTGCCGAGGACCCCGCAGGTCACCTCCATCCCGTTCAGGAACTCCTCCACGACGGCCACGTTGTCCCACTCGAAAGCCGAGGCCAGGGCGTCGGGGATGCCCGCCGACGAGACCACTTTTTTCACCGCCGTGCTGCAGCCCTCGCGAGTGGGCTTGACGACGCAGGGGTAGCCGATCTCGGTGTCGATCCGTTTCGCGATCCCCTCGCGCCCGCCGCCTTCCCACGCCCGCCGGTCGACGGCAACCGTCTTGGGCACGTCGAGGCCGCTCATCGCGAGGACCTTGCGCGACGTGTACTTGTCCATGCCGAGGGCCGAGCCCAGGACGCCCGAACCGCTGTAGGGGATCCCGAGCAGCTCGAGGAGCCCCTGGAGGGTGCCGTCCTCGCCGAACTTGCCGTGCAGGCCGATGTAGACGAAATCGACGCGGCCTTTCAGGGCCTCGTAGGGAACCGGTTTGGCTTCCTCGGCGAGGTCGATCTCGATGTCGGCGGTGCTGTTGCGCATCAGGAGCTTCAGCGGTATTTCCCAGAGGGAGCAGCGGCTGTCCATGAACAGGGGCACGGGGTCGAATTTCTTCCGGTCCATCTTGCTGAAGATGTTGCGGCCGCTCTCGAGGGAGACCTCCCTCTCCGAGGAGACGCCCCCCATGACGACACCGACCCTGAGCTTCGCTGCGTTCTCTGCTGTCATGCACCAACCCTTGTTGTGTTTTATTGGGCGGAACTATAGTTAGAAATCGAAGGGATGTAAAGCGCGTGTTTCTGTGAAATCCCCCTGCCCCCGATACCCGATACCCTGTTTACAGCGGTCCCTTCTTCTCCCCGTGGATCCGCATCCCGATCTCGATGAGCGTCGAGACGATCATGCCGGGCAGCATCCCCTGCTCGGCGGCCTGCTCGAAGAAGAACGACGAGGGCGCCATGCCCGACGAAGAGTTCGGGTCCGTGATCAGGACCCTGCCGTCCTTGAGGACGAAGCCGTCGATGCGCCCGTAACAGCGGAAGCCCAGGGCCTTGTAGGCCCTCACGACGTCGACCTTGATCGTCTCCGCAACGTCCTTCGGGATCGTCTTGGGCGGCGTGAACTTGCGGCAGCGGCCGGGCATGTACTTGTCGTCGTAGGTGAAGAACTCGCTCTGCGGGTGGATCTCGGTGAGCGAAAGCGGCCGGGGCTCCCCCTCGTCCTCGAGGACGATGCACGAGAATTCCGTCCCCTCGAGGAACTCCTCCACGAGGACCGTCCGGTCCCACTGAAGGGCCGCGGCCATCGCCGCGTCGAGATCCCCGGGCGCGCGCACCACGGTGACGCCGATGCTCGAGCCCTCGCGGACGGGCTTGGTCACCAGGGGAAGGCCGAACTCCCCGACGAGGCGCTGCCTCACGGCATCCGGGTCTTGCTGCCAGTGCCGCTGCTCGACCACCGTGCTGCGCGGGACCCCGAGGCCCTCGGCGCGCAGGATCTTCTGCTGGATGTCCTTGTCCATCCCGATGGCCGAGGCCAGGATGCCCGGCCCCGTGTAGGGGATGCGCTGAAGCTCCAGGAGGCCCTGGATGCAGCCGTCGTCGCCGTACTTGCCGTGCAGGGCGATGAAGGCAAAATCGATCCGCGTTTTCAGCGCTTCGTAGGCGACCGGCTCGGCCTCCGTCTCGAGGCGCTCCACGATGTCCGTCGTCGTGTTCTGGGAGATGAGCTGCCAGGGCAGGACCCACAGGCGGCCGCCGGGCTCCATGAAGACCGGGACCGGCTCGAAGCGTTCCCGGTCCATGTTGTCGTAGACGTTTCGCCCGCTGTTGAGGGATACCTCCCGCTCGGAGGACATCCCGCCGAAGATGATGCCGACTCGTAATTTGTCCATGCAGCCCGTTCCAGATTTTTCTTTTCTTATCAAATCCCCCTTCATCCCCCTTTTTCAAAGGGGGAAGCTCAAAACACCCTCCTTTGAAAAAGGAGGGTTGGGGAGGATTTTACAAGTCTGTTTATTCGATCGATACCCCGTCCCCAAGAAGGGGTCCGTGGCTAGTTGCCTGAACCTTGCTGCTTGCTGCTCACAGATCCCACAAAAACGTGACGCCGCTGTTGGGGAAGATCCACTCGTCGTCGCTGATCTTGATCCGGATTCTCTTTCCCGCTTCCTTCGTCACCTCGGGGTAGGGATGCTTGCCCGCGAAGAAACTGATCTCGCGGACGTTCTTCAGGCTCATCCCCTCGTAGTTGAAATCGATGTCGAGGCCCCGCGTCGGGTAGACGAGGTAGACGGAGAAGAGGTTGTTGCTCCGGAACTTCTTCGTCTCGATCTCGATCTTGATGCGGACCTGGCGGTTGAGCTTCCCCCGCAGCGAGTCGCCCCCGCCGCACCAGATCTCGAAGCCGCGCTCCGTCGTCTCCGAGCGGACGATGGGGACGGCCTCGTTGTCCACGCAGACGCGCACCACCCGGAAATCGCTCTCCCTGAACCCCTCGTCCTTCGTGGTCAGAAGCCACCGGTACTCGCAGCGCGGGTCGTCGAACAGCAGCGAGAGCTGCCGGTTGTTGAGCGCGCAGCCGATGAGGAAGATCGAGTTGCGCAGGGTCTTCGTGTACTCGATGTGCGTCGAGACCTTGAAGAAGTTCTCCGCCTGGGGGTCTTTCGCCTTCTCCGCCGCCGTGAAGTCGGAGACCTTGATGTCGTAGCGGAAGTTGGTCCGCAGCTCCAGCTGCCGGTCCTCCTTGCCGAAGAGGGCCTCGAACATCTCGTAGAAGATGGCATCCCCCAGCTCGGAGCTGCGCGCCCGCGTCTGGAAGCAGCGGCGGATCACGCTGTCGATCCGGGAGATCGACTTCACCTCGTCGGGGATGAAGATGCGCCGCAGCCTCGGCTCCACGGCGTCGGCGCGGCCCTTCTGGATGAAGACGCGCGGGGCCCGCTTGCCCAGCGCGCAGAGCACCTCGTAGCTGATCGTCTTCGCCTTGGCGGCGATGTCGTTGGCCGGGATGTACTCGCCCCCCTGCCGGCCCAGCAGCACCACCTCGTCGCCCACCTCGCACTCGGGCAGGCGGCTCACGTCGAGGGTGCACATGTCCATGGAGACCCGGCCCACGAGGGGCACCCGTTTCCCGCGGATCAGGGCCTCGCCCTGGTTGGACAGGATGACCCCGTAGCCGTCGCCGTAGCCCACGGGGATCGTGGCGATCCGGGTGGGCTTCTTCGTCACGTAGGTGCGGTTGTAGCCGATCCCGTAGCCCTTGGGGAACTCCTTCAGGAGCAGCACCTTCGTCTTGAAGCTCATCACGGGCAGCAGGTCGGCCTTCCCCTTGAGGCTCTCGGCGGGGTAGATCCCGTAGGACATGATGCCGGGGCGCACCATGTCGAGGTGGAAGGGCTTGAAGTTCAGCAGGCCGCCGCTGTTGGCCAGGTGCTTGACGGGGATGTAGATCCGGCTCTCCTCGAGCTTCTTGAGAAGCGCTTTGAACAGGTTCCACTGTTTTTCGTTGTAGTCGTCCCCCTCGACCTCGCTCGAGGAGAGGTGCGTGAAGAGGCCCTCGACGGAGAGGTTCGGCAGCTCGAGCACTTCCTCGATCGTGCGGAAGGCCTCGCTGTGGATCGTGCCGCCGCGGCCCATGCCCGTGTCGACCTCGATGTGGATGGGCATCCGGGCCTGGGCTTTCTTGAGCTTCTTCTGGAGTTCCCGGGCAAAGCCGAGATCGGAGACGGACGGGGTGAGGTTGTACTTGATGATCTCGTCGATCTCGAGGCCCATGGAGGGGCTCAGGATGAGGATCGGCGCCTCGATGCCGCCCACGCGCAGCTGGACACCCTCGTCGGCGTTGGCAACGCCCAGGAAGGTCGCGCCGTTGCGGACGGCCACGTTGGAGATCTCGATGGCGCCGTGGCCGTAGGCGTCGGCCTTGACGACGGAGAGGATCTTCACGTCGGGCCCCACGAGCTTGCGCATCTCGTGCCAGTTGTGGGTGAAGTTGTCCAGATCGACCTCGACCCAGCTTCGGTAGTTCAGCCCGTTTCCCTTCTGAGCGCCCATGGCGTGCCCGTCCCCCTGGGGGTTACTGCTTGGAAATGCCGTACGAATTCACCCGGATACGTTGCCGGAAACGTTACCAGAAAATGCGGGGATTGCAAAGGGCGAAGATAGTTTCCATCTTGACAAAGGCAGGGGATGGGTTTATAAGTTTCCCTTCCAAATCGACAGCATGCCGATGTAGCTCAGCTGGTAGAGCAGCTGATTCGTAATCAGCAGGTCTGGGGTTCGAATCCCCACATCGGCTCCATGGATATCAAGGGGTTAGCCGCCGGGCTGACCCCTTGTTTTTTCTTGTGTGGAACAGCCCCTGCAGCTGCTGCGCGAACACCTCCATGGCCTTCCGGTCGGCTCCCACCAGGCTCTGGATGTTCTTCTCGGTCGTCGTCAGCGATTCATGCCCAGGATCTGCCGGATCTCCGTCAACGTCACACCCAGATGACCCATCCTAAGAAAATTTGGAATGCTGACGACGCCGCAACGAACGGGGCGCGGAAATCGAAATGCCGGTTCTGAAGAACCGGAGTTATTGAAGGGCTATTTCCCGCGTTTGGAATGTTCACGCCGTGCTGTCGATCATTTGTGCCAACGTCCTTGCTCTTTTCCGCAGAAGCTCCATTATTCTGCCGACGATCCTTTCGCCGTCGTGTGCTTCGGCGAAACTCCCGGCGACGGGTTCAGCCACGGAAACGATCTTGTCCGCCATGCCCCGAACCGTGCTGAGGACGTAACGGCGTTTCAGGGACACGACATCGGCAAACCTTTCCCAGTTTCTCGCATGCAGCCAGCCGACCCGGTTTTCCCCGCCGATCTTCATCGCGAGTTTCTCCGCAAGGTTCGGGTAAACCTGCGTGGACAGCAGGTCGTAAAACGGTGCCAGCCGCGGGCCCTTGTCCGTGAACAGGATGGAGAGGTTCTTCGCATGGGCGTCTGCATTACCGATCAGAACATTGAAGATGGTCCATCCTAGCAGAGCCCTCTGGTCAGCCGCCGGCCGGATGCTGTGCTCCTTCAGGAGGGTAAAACATTTCTCGAGCGACGGCCCCCCCTCGCTTTCGTACTTCTGCTCCGGCAGGATTCCGAGGGCCTGGCAGAAGTCTTCCTGGTGAAGCCGGAGGATGGTTCCGTCGTTATTCTTTTCTCGATCGTATCGGCTGACGACCAGGATGGTGTCCTGATTCTTGCGGATGAGTGCGTCGGCAACTGGGAGCCCGAATCTCGACGCGAGCTCCATGCAAAATGCCTCATTCTCGACGGATTCCTCGATACGGGGAATAGGCGGCTTGAGAATGTGGGTGCTGGGGCTGTTTCCCGTGGCAATGCAGATCTTCTTCTTGTCATCGATGAAGACTGGGAGCTTGTTCTGCGCGCCGGCCAGGGACAGGCGGATTCCCTTCTCTCCTGCGAGCAGGGGGCGCCTTGGAAGCTCAGCCAGGACCTTATGCAGGCCCTCTTCGTCGAGTTCCCTGTAGCCGGAGCGGACGACGGGCTTCGCTGCCCCCGGAAGGATCGAGACGGCCCCTGCGCACTCTCCGCCGATCTTTTCGAGCAGGGCAAAAACGTTCTGCTCGGAGAGGCGAAACTGCCTGGCGATCAGCGCGCGGATTTCCCCTTCGGGCAGGAGGTTCGCAAAAAAAGGACGCGCTGCGTCATCCTCGTAGGGCTCCCCCCGGAGGGGCAGGGAAAGGGACAGGGGAAAGACCGAGGTACTTTTCAGCCACCCGTCGTCGTACCGAAAGACAAAACGGCGTCGTTCGTCCAGCCAGAGGCAGCCGGCAAGAGTATCGCGGAAATACACGTCGAGACCGTTCACTTTTTCAGTCATTCTTCCACGACCTCTCCGTGATTTCGAGCTCCAGTCCGATAGCGGCGAGAACCTGTAAAACCTTGTCCAGTCGAGCCGTTGGCTTCCCATTTTCAAGATCAGACAGGAAGCGGTAGTTGACGTTGCACAGGCCGGCGGCATCCACAAGCGTCAGGCCATCGCTTTTGCGCTTGCGCCGAACCTCCGCGCCGATATCGGAAACGGATCTGACGGGCTTTTTCACAGCAGTGCCTCCAGCATTAATGTTCCCGATCGGGAATATATCTAAGTGTAAAGCCTGTTGTCAAGAAGAATATTCCCGATCGGGCATAAAGCGATCTGCCCATGCGAATGCGGCATGAAATATTCCCGTACGGGAATATTTATCGCCTCATTGTCCGCCGCGGAAAACGCATCCGACGGAAGCAAGGTTGCCATCGCTTCCGTCATTTGCTAACGAGTGAGCGGAGTTATTCAACAAGTCAACGAGTTATGGGAACTAAACGGAAATTCAAGGGTAGTGATTCGTAATCAGCAGGGTTGGGGCTCGAATCCCCACATCGGCTCCCGAAATGAAAAGGGTTTCAGGTCAATAGCCGAAACCCTTTTTCTCTATTCCTCTAATTTTGGACCACCTATGGCCCACTTTGAGAACGGGAGTATCTGAGATCCGAGGACGGTTTGAGCGACTCAATTATTTTCGCCCGTTCATTGCTTCGCGTATCATTGTCGCTATTTGGGCTGCTCATATATTTTTTGGGCCTTCAGCCCGGTCAATTTTTCCCAACGCTTCCGTATAACCTCGGCGTATACGGGCGACTTCTCCATAATTCGACAGCGGCGGTTCATCTTGGTCGCGGCTATAAGTGTCGACCCGCTTCCGCCGAATGGTTCAAGCACGATATCGCCGCGCTTTGTGAGC
>JALOPC010000357.1 GCA_025454095.1 Syntrophales bacterium
CTACGGGACGATCCTCTACGTGGGCGACGGGTACTCGGATCTGTGCCCCGCGGGCAAGGCGGATCTCGTCTTCGCCAAGGGGATCCTCTGGACGCGCCTCTCGGCGAGGGCGCAGCAAAGCGTCCGCAAATACCGAAGCTTCAGGGACGTGCAGGACTATCTTTCCCGCAACGGCTTCATGAACGATCGTTGATCCCAGCGCAACGGGGAGCCGGGAATGGACCTCGAGACGTATGCGGCGGGGTCGCTTGGCCTGCGGGTCGTCGACAATCCCTTCATGATCCTTTCCTTCCTGGCTCTTCCCGTGATCGCCCACCGCACGGTGACGGAACGCGGCCGGTTCGACGCGGACCGGTTCGCGCTCATCCCGCTGAGCCGCACGTGACCCCGGTGCCCGCGCGATCCGACGTGACTACGCTGCCGTCTCCCTGTCGCTGGCAGGGGAGGGGTCGGAGACCCAAGCCCCGAGAAGGGTGTACGTCACGGCCAGGACAACGGGGCCGATGAACAGGCCGATGATGCCGAAGGCGATGAGGCCCCCGATATGGTCAGGACGAGGATGCTCCACACCAGCAGGACCGTCCCCCACGTCGTCTGGTCGTTCGAGTACAGCCAGATCACGGCCGGGATGAGAACAATCCCGGGTCCCATCTGCGCGATGCAGAGCAGAAACATGACGGCCGTCAGTACCGTCGCGGCGGGAACACCCGCCACGGCAAGGCCGATCCCGCCCAGAACGGACTGGACGAGAGCGGTCAGTCCGACCCCGAGCGCGACCCCGCGGATCGCCTTTCCGGCCAGCACGGTGACATCGTCTCCCCTCTGTCCGGCCAGGCGGCGGGCGAAGCGCCTTACCGCATCCGCCGTGGTTTCGCCGCCCGAGTAGAGGATCGCGGCGATGATGACGGTGAGCAGAAACTGGACGATCATCACCCCGATGCTTCCCGCCTGACCGACGAACCAGCTCACGATCTCTTTGACATGGGGGGCCAGGCGGGCGGCAAGCCCTTCCTGACCCGCGGAGGCCAGTTCGCTCCAGGTCTCTGCAATCCTGGAACCGATCAGGGGAAGTGCCGGAACCCATGCCGGCAGAGAGGGAAGGCCCTGTGTTTCGAGGGCCTTCAAGAGTTCCTTTGCGCGCTCGACATTGTCCAGAATGGTGGATACGGCCAGGAGGATCGGGGCGATCAGCAGGGCCAGCAGCCCGAGCGTCATGATGGCCACGGCCGCACCCCGTTTCCCGCCCAGTCGAGCCTGCAGCCGGATCAGGATGGGCCAGGTGGCGACGACGATGATGACCGCCCAGACCAGGGAGGGGAGAAACGGTTTCAGAATCCAGAAGTTTGCCGCGATCAACACCCCGATAAAGAGCACCGCCAGCAGCGTGCGGGTGAGGTCTCGGGAGGGCAGGGGAGTTTCCATGGGGTCGCTCCTTTTGCGCGTTCCATACGATTCGGGAGGCATGTCCGGCACGGCGTGCACCGCCGGCGGATCGATACGCGTTGAGATACTGTGCGGAAAATCGGAATTCCTGTCAAGAGCGAATACCGGGGGAGCCCCCATCGTAATATGCCGGAATCCTACGGTAAAGAAGTTGACTCGGCGCGGCAGGTGTGGTTTATTGACCCCGACTGAAAGGCGCCTCGCGGAGGCCCTTTTTTTCATGAACGGATATGACGAAAGGCCTGCTCGCCGAATTCCTGATCCCCCTGCTGGCCGTCGCGGCAACGACGATTGCGTTGAGCGCGTCGGGCGCCGACCTGGCGGTCGCGGCCCTTTTGTATGTGCCTGGCGCCGGCTGGCCGTACGGAAGCGACGAACCCTGGTCCTTCCTCTACCGGTACGGCAACATCCCCGCCATTGCCCTCGGGGCCGCAGGCGGGGTCGTTTTTGTGCTGAGTTTTGTCGTCGAACGGCTGCGCCGCGACAGGGCGGCCGCGCTGTTTGTCGTGGCCTTTCTGGCCCTGGGCCCGGGCCTGGTCGTCAACACGGTATTCAAGGACCATTGGGGCCGGCCGAGACCGGCGGACATCGTGCAGTTCGGGGGTACGGACGCCTACCGCCCCTTCTGGAGTCCGGGGACGCCGGGCCAGGGGCGCTCCTTTCCGTCGGGCCATGCGGCCGTCGGGTTTTTCATCATGGCGCCTTTTTTCGTTCTGAGGCGCAGGGCTCCCCACTGGGCACGGAAAGCCCTGGCGGCGGGCATACTGTACGGCGGGCTCATGGGGCTCGGGAGGATCCTCCAGGGCGGGCATTACCTGACGGACGTGATCTGGTCCGGTGGCCTGGTCTACCTCGCGGGGCTCGCCCTCTATTACCTGTTCCGTCTCGATCGGGAGGGGACGGCGTTGCGTCCCCCGGTGGGTTGAACCCTGCAGCACGGAGCGGGTCGGGGCGGCGGATCCCGCCGGGACCCGGCGAGGCGAAACGATAAGGACCGCAAGCGGATATGGATGTCGGGACACAGAGAAGGATCGATCAGGCCGTCGGGCCGATGATCTGCAGGGCGCTTTCGCTCTTCGGGAAGAGCCGCGAGCCCGCATGGCCGCCACGGAGGATCCTTGTCCTCCTGCTCTCGGAGATGGGAAGCCTCGTGCTGGGCTGTTCCATGTTCCGCCGGTTGCGGGGGGGGACAGCCTGGCGGCGATCCGCAAGATGCGGAACCTGCGCTTCGATGTCGTCATCGACTGCGAGCTCTTCGCCCGCGTCAGCAGCATCTTCTCCCGGCTCAGCGGGGCGCCCGTCCGGGTGGGGTTTCACCCGCACACGATGGAAGGCCTCTACCGCGGCGATTTCATCAACCGGCCCGTACTCTACAACCCGTACCGCCACATCAGCGAGCAGTTCCTTGCCCTTGTGGACGCCATCGAGTCTGCCGCCGTTCCCAAGAACAAGGCGGGCGATTACGGCGGCGTTCCGAAAGAAGCCCCGAGGCTCCGGATGCAGGCGGGGGAACGCGAAGCGATGCAACGGCGGCTTCTCGGCGATTTCCCGGTGCTCGCCGGCAAACAGCTGGTGTTGATCTACCCCAGCGGGGGGCTTCTCTCGATTCGGGCCTGGCCTCTCGAGTATTTCTGCCAAACGGCGGAAGGGATGGTGAACAGGGGCTACGCTGTGGGGGTCATCGGCATGCCCGGCGACAAGGCCCTGGCGAAGGCCATCCAGGACCACTGCCGCAGCCCCCTGTGCATCGACCTGACGGGCTACACGAAGACGATCCGGGAGCTTCTGGTCATCTTCCACATCGCGTCGCTGCTCATCACCAACGACGGCGGTCCCGGGCAATTTGCCGTCATGACGCCGATCCGGTCGATCCTCTTCTTCGGCCCCGAGACGCCCGTCCTGTACGGACCCAACAGCCCCGGGGCGAAGGTGTTCTTCAGCGCGATGGCCTGTTCGCCCTGCCTGACGGCCTACAACCACCGCAACTCCCCCTGCGACGGGGACAACCGGTGCCTGAAGGTCATTCGACCCGAGAGCGTTCTGGACTGCGCGCTGGAGATGCTGGCGGAGGAACGCGGACGATGAGTGCCTTGCTGCGGGTCAAGCAGGCCGTCAAGGACGCCGTCTCCCGGCTGCCTGGCGGCGAGTGGCTGGTGAAGCAGCGCTTCGCGAAATTCGGCGCCGTCGGGTTTGCCGGGACGATCGTCAACGTCGGCGTGCTCTACCTCGCCGACAAGTTTGTGTATCGGGGTGTCGAGTCTCCGGACCTCCGGGCGAATCTGGCTCTCGCGACGGCCATCTTCATCGCCACGGCGCACAATTTTCTGTGGAACCGGGCCTGGACGTGGGGGGACCGGAAGGTCCACGGCGGGACATCGATCGTCGTGCAGTTTTTCCAGTACTGCGCATCCTGCTCGCTGGCCATCGCGCTGCAGGTCCTGTTCACGAACGTCCTCAGGCAGCACACGTTCCTGGAGCTGGCCAATTTTCTCGCCATCGGCATCTCGGCGGTTCTGAACTACCTGATCAACCACAACTGGACGTTCCGGGTGCGCAAACCGCCGCAAAAAGGGAGTGGTTCTTGAACCGTGGATGGTGACGCGCGGCTTGCTGCCGAGAGGGTTCCTCGGCAGCGGGACCTCGTGACCCGGCTGCGAGGGAATTCATCGTTTTTCCGCGATGATCAGCATTTCAAAATCTTCGGTCGACAATTTGTCGTTTCGGCTGAAAGCACCGAGCTTCGCCCCGTAAATATCGACGGTGCTGAAATTCAGCGTCCGTAACAGCCATGTGATCTCGGATGGCACGTAATACCTTTCATTGCACTGCAGTTCCTTCTTGTTGCCGAGATCGTCTTCGACATGAAGAGTGCTGTGCTCTCGAAACGTCATCAGATCGAATGAAAGACTTGCGGTTTTGGCATTCCCTTCTTTTGTATTCAAGTCCAGGAAATCCTTGACGGAGTGATACAAGGGAAATAACCCATTCAACGTGGTAAAGATTAATTTCCCTTTCGGCAGTAGGGCGTTGGCGGCGTTTTGGAGAATCTGAAAATTCATCTCGTCCGTTTCCATCAA
>JALOPC010000358.1 GCA_025454095.1 Syntrophales bacterium
AGCCACCTCACGACCCCCGGGGCGGACATGCGGGTCGTCCCCTTCCAGAGCTCGACGCCCGCCTCGCGATAGGCCCAGGACGCCACCTCCGAACAGAACCATTTCGAGGGTTCCCGGTAGTTCATCTCGAAGTCGTAGGGGATGTGGCGGCTCCTGACCTCTTCAACCGCCCTCTTTGCCGCCTTGTGCGGGAGCATCGGGTCGGCCTTCATCTGCGGCAGATCGGACCTGAGCCGCAGGACCATGACCCGAAGCTTCTTGTCCTTGATGTACTGCTCGACCGTCGAGACCACAACCCCCATCTCGATGTGCGACTCGACGATGCCCGGCGCGCCGGTTTTCTCGTCCACGTGCAGGAGGGCCACGTGGGAAAAATTTCCGGGGTAGTCGTTTCCCCGGGCAATCAGGGCCGACGTCGGCGCTCCGCCCCGCGACACGAGGATGTCTCCGCTGCGGAGAATCCCGTTCTGATACGCGTAGGAAGGGGTTGCCGATGGCGTGTCCTCAGCCTTGATCAGGGCCGGGAAGGCTCCGGCCGGAGCCTGGAGCATGACCTCCTCCATCGCCGCCCGTCCGCCGTAGAGCAGGCGGTAGAGGCGATCGCGCACCGCGCGGTCGTCCGTGTCCCAGCCCTGCGACTGTCGCTTGAGGACGCCTCTTGTCTTCGTCACGAGGTCGATGTAATCGGGTATCCGTTCCGGGCAGGCGGCCACCCGGGTGCCCAGATCGAAGGTGAGCGTTTCCAGCCTCTGCAGGACTACAGCATCCGGCTTCACCGGCGCTGCGGAAAGCGCCGTCACATAGTGCCGGCCCTGCTGAAACCCCTGGGCGGTACGCGATTGAAGACCCTTGCAACCGATCTCCCTGGCCTCGAGGAACGAGGCCTCCAGGGCTTTCCATGCTTCGTCCTGCTTCCAGGTAAAGGGCTTGCCCGCGGCGCCGGCGGGAATGGGCGGATCAGGGGACGGGTAAGACAGCAGGGCAAAAAGAATCACGACTCCCAGCAGGATGCCTTTCGCGACATTTCGTTTCCCCATGGATCCTCCTCTTTTCGCCCTATATGGCGGGGCACTGCGCTGGCTGCCGGGAAAAGCATATCCGATTTCCGCTTCGCACTCAACAGCTTCCTGGGGCAAGTGTTCGGCAGTGTTTACTATTTTTGTCTCCCGGGACAACGATTCATTGCCAGGCAGCCCGTTTTCTGCTAAAAAATTTCTATTCGTGTGAACATCAGCCCCGGCCCCTCCCGGGAATTCATGTAACCATCGTGCAGGAATGCTCCTTCTTCTCAGGCGCACGATATAACGCTGCTTCGAGGGAGTCCGCGATGAACGCGATCCGACGACCATTCACGGTGACCCTGGCGGCGGCCGCAGTGTGTCTTCTTTTCGCCCTGCCCTGTCTCGCCCAGCCTGCACAGAAAAAAGAAATCCCGTCCCCTTACAAAATCGATGGCCGGCCGAAGGTGGGACTCGTCCTCTCCGGCGGCGGCGCCCGCGGGGTGGCCCACATCGGCGTCCTCAAGGTCCTGGAGGAAATGCGCATACCCGTGGACTTCATCGCCGGCACCAGCATGGGATCCCTGGTGGGCGGATTCTACGCCTCGGGAATCTCGCCGAAGGAGATGGAAAAGCGGATCGCCTCGATCGACTGGGCCGCCGTCTTCCGGGACAACCCGGCCCGGCAGGACATCCCCTGGCGCCAGAAGCGCGACGACTTCACGGAACTCTTCGGGCTCGAGCTGGGCTTCCGCGACGGAAGGCTCCTGGTCCCGCTCGGAACGGTGGCCGGATACAAGTTCGAGTTTCTCATGACCGAGTTCGTCGGCCTCGAGGCGGGACGGAACGAGCGGAGCTTCGACAGTCTGCCGATCCCCTATCGGGCCGTGGCGATGGACCTGGAGAGCGGCGACATGCGGGTGTTCGACCGCGGGTACCTTGTAAAGGCCATGCGGGCCAGCATGTCGATCCCCGCCGCGTTTTCCCCCGTCGAGATCGGCGGGCGCCTCTACGTCGACGGCGGCATGGTGCGCAACCTCCCCGTCGACGTGGCCCGGAAGGCGGGCTGCGCGATCGTCATCGCCGTCAACCTCGGCACGCCTCCCCTTCGGCGCGATCAGATCACCTCCAGCGGCGCCGTGGCCCTCCAGGCAATCAACCTGATGACGGAGCAGAACGTCAAGGCGTCCCTGGGCGAACTGACGGACAGGGACATCCTGATCGACCTCATCCCGGGTCTGGGCGACTTCAGCTGCGCGATGAAGACGATCCCCATCGGCGTCGAAGCCGCCCTGAAGATGGAAGACAGACTCAGGGCCCTGAGCGTCGGGGATGCGGAGTACCGCGCCTGGCAGGAGAGCCGTGCGGCCCGGAAGCCCTCCGAGGTCGAGGTGACCGACATCCAGGTGGCCGACACGATGAAGCGGGTCAACCCCGAGGTCATCGAGGCCGAAATCAAACAGAAGCCCACCGTGATCGAGTCCCGCCTGGAGGAGCGCCGCGGCGAACTGACGGAGCTTCAGGCGCTGCACCGCAACCTGGAAACCGTTTACGGCCGCGGGGACTTCGAACGCCTGGATTACCGGCTGAAAGACAGCGCGAACCGCAGGGTCCTCGAGGTCGAAGGCGTCGAGAAGTCCTGGGGCCCGAACTATCTCCGCTTCGGCATCGGCTACTCCTCGGACTTCAGCGAGGAGCAGCGGCTCTTCACCTCCTTCATGCACCGCATGACGTGGCTCAACAGCCTCGGGGCCGAGTGGCGAAACGACGTCGCGGTGGGGTACACGAGCGGGTTCCACAGCGAGTTCTACCAGCCCTTCACGCGCCGCGTCGGTGTTTTCGCGGCGCCATGGTTCGACCTTCAGCAGAATCGCATCAGCTATTACCTCGGCGACGAGTGGCTCGGGGAGTACAAGGTCAACACGATCCGCGGCG
>JALOPC010000359.1 GCA_025454095.1 Syntrophales bacterium
GCCTGAATGATCCGGCGCAGCATTCGTTCGTCCTTCTTGTACGTCCAGGCCGAATGGGCTGACCAGGCAAGAGCGATGCAGAGCAACGCGATGAGCGGGTATTCCATGCCACCCTCTTTTCGATGTGCGACGTCCCTTGCGGGCAAGCTTAAGTAAATAGAGAATTGCGCCCCTGTTTTCAAGCACAAAACGAAACGATGCCGGTCCGCGGCGGGCTGACGGGCCGAGCCGGGGGCCCGACCGCCCGCATCCCGATGCAGGTTTGCAATTTTCCCCTCCATTGACTATGGTTTGACCGGACGGGTCCTCTGCGGCGCCCGGTTATGGCTTCCGCACGATCGCCGGCATCCGGAGAATACCGCGCAGAAAACCAACCTCCCGCAGGGATGAGATCAAAGGAGGACACCATGAGGGGTAAACGATCGTTCATCGCCGCCGCCGTTCTTTCCGTTGTCCTGCTCGCCGGGATCGCGGGCAGCGCATCGGAGGCCGAGTGGGTCTACTTCGCCACGACGGCGAAAGGGACCCACTACTACGACAAGCAGGGCGTGAAGAAAACGACTGTGACGGTGAGCGTGCAGGAAAAGACCGTGTACAGCGAAGACGGGAAACGGTCAGCGGAGAAATTTCTCGCCGGGACGGGCGAGCACAAGGGCCGGAAGCCGGACCACGTCATCACGGTGAGCGAAATCAACTGCAAGGCGGCGAAGGCCCGGAGCCTCTCCATGGCGATCTACGACGCAGAGGGGAAGCGGATCGCCGGAAGCCCGGCAGGCGGGTCCCCGTGGCGGGATCTTGCCCCCGGCACCCGGCAGGTCTGCCCGTAACGTTCGATGGCATGCCGCCCGCCGCGGCGAAACGCCCGCCGGCAGGCAAGGGGCAGCGGAGGGATCCCGGCTGCCCCTATTTTTTCGGCTTTGCATGGCTGTCGACGAACTCGGGGGGCTTGCGGCGGACCCAGCGGATGAACGCGGCGATCTCGGGGCGGGCGCGCACCGCCTCGGGCGTTCCGTACTCGGAGGCCAGCTCCTTCGGGGTGAACACGCTGTGGATCTTGCGGTGGCAGACGACGTGGATGGCCTCGGAGTCGCGGCCGCCCCGGGACCGGGGCAGCCAGTGATGGCGGTCGGCGCTGGGACCGCGGACGATGGGCCTGCCGCAGACGGGACAGGGTTCCTGCTCTTTCGATGCGCCTGCTTTCATATCCGATCGCGTTTACGGCCGCGCCCTGAGAGTCCGGACCACATCGGTCATCGAGGTCTCGCCGCCCACGTTGCCGGGAAAGACGATGTAGCCCATCCCGGGGAAGCGCGACCCCTCGCCCAACCGCCAGACGGGAACGCCGGGGATGATCTGGCCGGCAACGACGGCCCGCTTCACGCCCAGGGCCCTTGCGGCGATGTCGTGCGACGTGATGCCGCCCTTGGCCAGCACGTAGCGCGGCGCGGCCCGGATCCCCCGCACGATCTCGACGAGCGCATCCGCCACGCCGGCCTGGATGCGGATGCTCTCCTCGGCCGTGGCCCCCGTCACGAGCTCGCGGCTCGTGTAGACGATCGTGTCGCGCCGGGCGGCAACGGACCGGTTCGCCTCGGCCGCCACCCGGTCGATTTCGACCTTCCCGCCCCCGGCGAGCAATCGCCTCACGTCGAGCTCGACGCCGCCGACGTCGCCGTGCTGCAGCAGGTGGGCAAGCTGGCGCGACGACATGGGAACGAAGGACCCCACGACAACGAGGCCGCAGCCGCTTTGCGGCGGCGGGAAATCCCCCGCACCGAGCAGAGCGCGCGGCTCGAGGCCCATGAGCGCGGGGATGATGGCGGCCGCCGTGCGGAAGAGGAACCGCTTGCCGTTTTCCATCGCCCGAAGGACGGCCAGGGCCACGACATCCATATCGTTTCGCTCGCAGGCATTGACGACGCAGAAGCTTCCCCCCGCGCAGTCCTCGAGCTTCTCCGCGACCTTCTCGGGCCCTCCCCCGCGGATGTCTTCCAGGGAGATGGAGCAGACATCGCCCCGGGCCACGGCGCCGCCCGTTTTCTCCTCGATGTACGCCTTCAGGTTCGACGAGGCAAAGCCGAAGGAGGGGTCCTTCGCGTAGGGGGTTTCGGCGGCGGGCACCAGTTCGTCGCCCTCCCTGACGTAGTGGACATCGCCGATCGTGAAGCGCCCCCCCTCGAAGAAGGCGGGGATGCAGAGCGTGACGGCGTCCGACAGGCCGAGCTCGGCAGTCAGCGTCTCGATCTCGACCCGGAAGTGCCCGCGCAGGGTCGAGTCGCTGCGGCTGATGACCAGGAAGCGCCGTCCCGCGGCGGCTCTTGTGATGTTGCGGGCGACCTCGCGGTTGAGCTCCGCGGCCTCGCGGGCGGGCAGGCTCCGGGAGTTGGTGAGGATGAAGAAGCAGGGGCTGCGCTCGAACTCTTCACGCAGCGCCTCGACGGGCCAGGCCGTCAGGATCGGGATGCCGTGAACGGTCTGGCAGCCCGTCGGGTCGTCGTCCATGACGATGAGCGTCGAGCGGGCCCCCGCGAAGGCCTCGCGGACGGCGGGCACGAGATCCCCGCCCCAGGGGGGCGGCAGCTTATCAAGGGTTTCGCGGAAGGGAAGCCGCATGTCAAACCTGTTCGTCAGTCCGCGGGTTCAATTTTTCCGTTCATAAGAAAATCCCTCTCGATCCCCCTTTTCCAAAGGGGGAGGAGTGCCCTCTCCTTCAAGAAAGGAGGGCCGGGAAGGATTCTGCAGCGGTCCCTCACTCCTCGATCGCAATGACCCTCGCCGGCGCCCCGTCGCCGCCTTCGATCTTGAGCGGCAGGGCGATGAGCTTCACCTTCGGCCGCTTGATCTGCTCGAGATTGCAGAGCCCCTCGACGAGGACAACGTCCCCGCCCAGGAGAATCCGGTGAACGGCCTGCAGTTCTTCCCGGTCCGTCAGGATGGC
>JALOPC010000360.1 GCA_025454095.1 Syntrophales bacterium
CCGGCAAGCTCCGCCGTCAGGGCAAGGCTGGCATCGGAGCTGATGTCGGGGTTGGGGTTCGGGTCGAGAAGGTAGAAGACCCCCCCGCGAAGCCGGAAGTCGAACCGGGCGTAGTCCCGGATCCCCATGGCCCGGTAGGCCGCGCGGGAGACCTCTGCAAGCAGGCGCAACTCCTCGTCGGCGAGGGGGGCGGGGGCGACGGTGCGGATCTCGGTGTAGTGGCGGGAGCCGGGCGTGAATTTGGCATCCCACGAGCAGAGGCGCTCACGCACATCGCTGAAGGCGGAGAACTCCATCTCCACGGGCGGCAGGACCTCCACCTCGTCGTTTCCCCACAACGTCACGCGGAACTCGCGGCCGTCGATGAACTCCTCGACCAGGGCGGGCTGATCGTAGGTATCCGTCACGAAGCGGATGCGCTCCAGGAGGGAATCCCTGTCCAGGACGACGGACTCGGGGGTGATCCCGATGCTGCAGTGCTCGCGGAGGGGCTTCACGATGGCGGGGAACCGATCCCACGGGGCGCTCCTCTCCGGCGTGCAGACGCATCCCTGCGGGGTCGGGACGCCGGCCCGAAGCAGGGCTTCCTTGACTTTTTCCTTGTTGCCGCTCAGCCGCAGCACGGGCGGCGGCGACCCCGAGTAGGCGTACCCCATCTGCTCGAGCGTCTCGGCGGCCAGGGCATCGCTGTGGGCGATGCCGGGCAGGGCCTCGCACCAGTTCAGGACGACGTAGCAGCCGGGGTCGTAGGGAGAGAGGAATCTCCGCAGGTCCGTGTCGTTGACCTGGACGGGCGTCACGGGATGGCCGACCTGGCGCAGGGCGTCGATGAGTTCCTGCGTCGCCGTCACCGCCTCTTCCTGTTCCCGCGGTTCCCAGGCCGGGTCGATGTTGTAGAGCAGCAGAACGGGGAGTTCCTGCGGCGCCCGCTCGTCCGCCGCCTGCCGCGTTTGCGGTGCCGCGGCCGCTGCCTGCTGCGCGCTCTTTCGTCGCGGCTTGTGGAGAGTCTTACCCGTCTTATGTTTTTCCATTCCCGTATCTCTACTTCCTGTCTTCCTAGCTTCTTAACTTCCTAACTTCTCTCTTTTCACTGCGCCATCACGTACTTCTGCTCCTCCTTCGGCACGTACCAGCGGATCACGTTGTGGCCGATGCCGATGGGCGCGGGGTCGATCCCGCGGATCCGCGCGTTGAAGATGGGCAGCGCGTCGGGGACGTACAGGAAGATGTAGGGCTGATCCTCGGCGAGGATCTCCTGGATGCGGTCGTAGCAGCGCTTGCGCTCGGCGCGGTCGAACGTGCCGCGCCCCTTCTCCAGCAACGCGTCCACCTCGTCGTTTCGATAGGAAATGAAATTCAGCTCGCTGGGGCCCGTCTTGCTCGAGTGCCATACGTCGTGGAGATCGGGGTCCATCGGGATCGTCCAGCCGAGGATGACGGCGTCGAAACGGCGCTTGTTGATGAACTCCTTGATGAAGGCGGCCCACTCGATGACGCGGATCTTGACGGAGATGCCCAACTCGGCCAGCCTGCGCTGCACGATCTCCGCCGTCTTCGCCCGCACCTCGTTGCCCTGGTTGGCGAGGAGCTCGAACTCGAAGCGCTGGCCGTTTCGGTCGAGGATGCCGTCGCCGTCCGTGTCCCGCCAGCCCGCCTCGGCCAGCAGCTGCAGGGCGCGCTGGGGGTCGTAGGGGTAGCGTTTCACGTCCGGGTTGTACTGCCACGTCCCGGGCTTGAAGGGGCCCGTGGCCTCCCTGCCGAGACCCAGGAGGATGCCGTCGATCAGCTCTTCCTTGTTGACGGCGTGGGCCAGGGCCTGCCGCACCCGCCTGTCGGCGAACATCGGGTTCTGCAGGTTGAACCCCAGGTACGTGTAGGAGAAGGAGAGATACCGGTATTTCCGGAAGTGAGTGCGGAAGTAGCGGGTCTCCGTCTGCCGGGTGTACTGCAGCGGGGTCAGACCCATCTGGTCGATGCCCCGCGCGCGGAGCTCGAGGAACATCGTGGCCATGTCGGGGATGACCCGCATGACGCGGCCGTCGAGATAGGGCCTGCCCTCGAAGTAATCCGGGTTATGGACGAGGACGATCTTCTGTCCCGTCTTCCACTCCTTGAAGCGGTAGGGCCCCGTGCCGACGGGGTGGCGGGCCAGCGGGCTTTTGGTCACGTCCGTCCCCTCCAGGAGATGCTTCGGCATCACCGAAGCCCCCCAGCTCATCAGCGCCGGGGCGAAGGGCTTGTCGTAGGCGGAACGTGAGCGGGTCGAGGACCTCCGCCTTCTTTACCTTCAGGAAGTCCCCGGCATAGGCGGTGGGCGTCTTCGGGTCTACGGTGAGCCGGTACGTGAAGAGGACGTCGTCCGCCGTGAACGGCTGTCCGTCGTGCCAGCGGACCCCCTTGCGGAGGCGGAAGGTGATTACGAGGCCGTTTCCGGAGATCTCCCAGGACTCGGCGAGGTCGCCGACGATGTTGAGGTCCCGGTCGTATTTCACGAGCCCGTTGAAGATGAGCCCCGAGATGCTGTGGGAGGCGCTGTCCGAGGCGAGCAGGGGGATGAGGTTGCTTGCGTCCCCGATGGAGCCTTCC
>JALOPC010000076.1 GCA_025454095.1 Syntrophales bacterium
TTTTTATTTGATTTATCGCAGGCAATTCGATTTAATGGCCCACCATAAAATCTTCCTCGAGTATATACGGGCCTATCGCCCCGAGAGCCTTTCGCTGAGGTAGTTCCATGATCCGATACTACAGTACGAACCGCCGCCTCGACGGGGTGGCCGGCCTCACGCCGTTCAAGGGGCAGGTCTCCTTCCGCGATGCCCTGATCCAGGGTCAGGCGCCCGACGAGGGGCTCTTCATGCCCGATCCCGTCCCGGCGCTCGACCTCGGCGACATCCGGGCATGCAAGGGCGCCCCCTACAGCTCGACGGCCTTTCTCGTGGCGGAGGCGTTTCTGAAGGACGAGCTGCCCCGGGAGGTGATCCGGCAGGTCGTGGAAGACTCCTACAATTTCGACGTCCCCCTCGAGCGGGTGTACGAACGCATGTTCGTCATGAGGCTCGATCGGGGGCCCACGGCCTCCTTCAAGGATTTTGCCGCCCGGATGATGGCGAGGCTCATGAGCCGCCTGCGCGACCGGGGCAAGAGGCTCAATGTGCTCGTGGCCACCTCGGGCGACACGGGGAGCGCCGTAGGCGAGGCCTTCAAAGGCGTCGAGGGGATCGGCGTCTATATCCTCTACCCGCGAAACGAAGTGAGCGGGATGCAGAAGAAGCAGCTCGACACGATCGGCGACAACGTCCTGGCCCTGTCCGTCGACGGCAAGTTCGACGACTGCCAGAACCTGGTGAAACAGGCCTTCTCCGACCCGGGGTTTTCTCATCTCAACCTGACCTCGGCCAACTCCATCAACTTCGGCCGGATCATGCCTCAGAGCGTCTACTACGTCTACGCCTACGCCCAGCTCGCAGAGAAGGGCGAGGAGATCGTCTTCTCCGTCCCCTCGGGGAATTTCGGCAACGCCCTGGGCTGCGAGTACGCCCGTCGCATGGGGCTTCCCGTGCGGATGCTCGTCATGCCCACCAACGAAAACGACGAGTTCCCCAATTACCTAAAGACGGGAGTCTATCAGAAGGTGTCGCCCTCCCGGGCCTGCCTCTCCAACGCCATGAACGTGGGCCACCCGAGCAACCTGGCCCGGTTCTTCGAGCTCTACGGGGGCACGGTGGACCGAACGGGGGTCGTACACGCCTACCCGGATCTCAAGGAGATCCGGCGGCGCATCTTCTCCGTGAGCGTCTCCGACGAGGAGACGAAGAAGACCATCCGGCGCGTCTGGGAGCAGTACCGCGTCCTGCTGGAGCCCCACGGGGCCGTGGGCTGGAGGGGTCTCGAGCTCTACCTGGAGGCCTGCTGCGGGCCCCTCGCGGAGCCCTGCGTCTGTCTCGAGACGGCGCACCCGGCCAAGTTCCCCGACGAGATCATCGAGCTGCTCGGGATCACCCCCGAGGTGCCGCAGAGCATGACGGAGCTCGAGAAACGGACGGGCGAGGCCGTCGAACTGCCCGCCGACTACGGACGGCTGCGCGCCTTCCTGCTCGACACCCTGAAGGGGACGGACTGAGCCATCTCGCTCACCGGGCATGACCCCGGGAACGCCTGCCGGTTGTCTTTTCCATGGTGAATGAGGCGGGAGAGAAGGCGTCATCCCGGCGGCATCCGAATCCATCAGGTGTCCTTTGGCATGATCTGGAGGGTGAGCCCTCTTCCTCCGGCGACCACGATGCGAGTGCCCTTCTGGATGGGACGCCCCTGTTCCTCCGGTTCCGCCTTCCATGTCTCGCCACGGACCTGAACATAGCCGTGGGGGTCGCATGTTTCCGTGACCACTCCCTCTTGGCCGACAAGGCCGTGAACGTTTGCGGGATCGGCTTCGGCGAAGGAGTGCCATAACAAGGGAAACATGAGAATGTCTTTCAGGATCCAGAGGATCGCAAGGCCTCCTGCGAGCCGCAGCGAAACGCCTGCCCATTCGACAAGGATCCAGAGCACCAGAAAAGCCAGGGCCGTGTCCGGTATCTGATAGAGGGTGTACTTGAACAGGATGGATCGTTTTGTCTTTCCCGGCAGCATCCGGAAGTGATTGAGACGTTTCATGTAGCAGGGATCCGTTCTCCGTTCGACGGGGGCCAGAGGGCGCATGACACTCTTCGTGCCCGGTTTGTATGCCATTTCGGCTTTGCGGCTACATCCATCATTAACATGCCTCGCACCAAGGCGTCAAAAGGGTTGACAGTGTTACCTTCCATACGCTAATCTTTTTGTAAATGAATAATCGATACGGGTCCGGAATATCGATTCCGGAGGATTTGCCGATGGTCGGGCCGCCATCTGATGAGAATCAGATCGCGGCCTTTTTTTCCGCTTGGGAATCCGACAGGGGCTTTTCCAACCGCCGCACCCGATTTTTGCCCTCACACGACGATACCTCTAACGCTGCACCCCGTTTCATGTGAAGCCCCGGCAACGCCCTTGAAATAACGAGGAGAGTCGAGGAGGTCGACATGGACGCCCGTTACCTCGGGGGACTCGTTTCCCGCATCACGAAAAATGCGAAGGTCATCATCGCGTCGAACCGGGAACCCGTAACGCATGAGCGCGACGTGGGCGGTATCCGGGTCGTTCGCCCGGCCAGCGGGATGGTGGCCGCCCTGGAGCCGATCGTCCGCGCGACGGGCGGCACCTGGGTCGCTCACGGTTCCGGCACCGCCGACCGCCTCGTCACCGATACAAAGGGGCGCGTCGCGATGCCCCCTGAAGATCCCCGCTACACGCTGCGGCGGGTGTGGCTGTCCCGGAAAGAGGAAAACGGCTACTACTACGGGATTTCCAACCAGGCCCTCTGGCCGCTCTGCCATATCGTGTACACCCGGCCCCGCTTCTCCCGGAAGGACTGGGAAACCTATCGGGACGTGAACCGGCGCTTCTGCGATACGGTGCTCGAGGAAGCGGAAGGGCGGCCTGCCATCGTCTTCGTGCAGGACTATCACCTCGCGCTGCTTCCCCGCATGCTGAGACAGGCAAGACCCGATCTGATGATCGTTCACTTCTGGCATATTCCCTGGCCCAACCGCGAGGCCTTCCGGATCTTTCCCTGGGGGGAGGAACTTCTGGACGGGCTTCTGGGGAACGACATCATCGGTTTCCATATCCAGTATCACTGCAATAACTTCATGGACACGGTGGACAGGGGGATCGAGGCCAAGGTGGATTACGAGCGCTTCCGGATTTTCCGGGGCGGCCGGCCCACCGAAGTCCGGGCGTTCCCCATCAGCGTCGACTTCCATCAGATCGGCAAAGATGCCGGTTCGCAGCAGGTCGAAGAAAGACGGCAGAGCTTCATCAAGGAGCTGGGGGAGGGGGTTCTGGAGACGAAGGTCTTTGTTGGGGCCGATCGGATCGACTACACCAAGGGGATCCCGGAACGGATGAAGGGCTTCGATGTGATGCTCAGCAAGAACCCCGAGCTCCGGGGGAAGGTGACCCTGCTTCAGCTTGCGGCCCCCAGCCGGACCCACATCGAGGCGTACCGGGACATCAACGAGGAGCTGGACGACCTGGTCGACGAGGTCAACTGGCGCCACCAGACCGAGGACTGGATGCCCATCCGGTTCCTTCGGGCCCATCACGACTATCACGCAGTCCTGGCCTCGTACCGGATGGCCGATGTCGTCATGGTCACCTCCCTGCACGACGGCATGAACCTCGTGGCCAAGGAGTTCATCTCCGCCCGGACCGACGGGGACGGAGTTCTCTTGCTCTCTCAGTACACGGGGGCGGCCCGGGAACTTCCCGACGCCCTCCTCGTGAACCCTTACGACATCGACGCGTTGGCCGACGCCATGTACGCGGCCTGCGTCATGCCGGAGAAAGAGCGCAAAAAGCGGATGAAGAGGATGCGGTCGCAGGTCCAGAAGCACACGGTCTTCGACTGGGGGGCGAAAATCTTCGAGGAGCTCGAAGGCATCCGGCCCGTGAAGGAGGTCGCCTAGTGTCCTTACCGGACGCAGTCCCGCAGAGGGTCTGGATATTCGATTTCGACGGCACCCTGTCCCCCCTGGTTCCCGATCGGGGGGCCGCGGCGCTTCTCCCCTCGGCCCGGGCACTGCTGTCGGATCTCGCCGGGCTGCCGCGGCAGGCGGTGGCCATCCTCTCGAGCCGTCGGCTGGACGACCTGGCGGCGAGAGTCGATGTCCGAGGGCTTGTGGCTGCTGCCCTGCGGGGAGCGAAGAACGGCGGACAACAAGACGCAGCGCCTGCAGCATGTGCGGAGCGCCGTCATGCCGGAGCTCGACAGGATTCGGGGCGTGACGGGCATCGATGTGGAAGACAAGCACTGGTCGGTTGCCGTGCACGTCAGGCAGGCGACTCCCGATGCGCGCTCGAGGGTCCATGCCTTTCTGGAGGCTCTGATCCGCACCACCGGGATCCGGCTGCTGCGGGGGCCGGAGGTCTTCGAGATCCAGTTCCTGCCCGAGATCGACAAGCTGTTCGGGGCCGTCGTTCTCTGCGAGATGCTGCGCCATGTTCCCGTGCCGGGCTCGCTGGTCTACGCGGGCGACGACGAAAACGACGCGATGGCCATGGAGTGGGTGATCCGGAAAGGGGGGGTAGCTCTCTTCGTCGGGCGGGAGCCGCTGATCCCCGGGGTCCGCATCCTGGAGGGGCCGTCGGCCCTGGTGCCGGAGGTCCGCCGACTGGCCGGTCTTCCTGTGAAGGGATAGGAGGTCAACACGATGAACCCGTTCGAGATCATGGACTGCTCGCTGTTGATCCGCATGAGCGGCCTGCCGCCCGCGTACAACCTGCGGGAGCTGAGGGACCGGATCGCCGCCTGCAGCCCCGACGTTTTGTATCACCATTTCTGCGAGACCCCCCTGTCGCCGGCCTTCGAGTACCCGGACCACCGGAACGATTTCGCCGTCTGGGCGAGCCGCCGGCTCTCCGACAAGGTCCTGGCAGAGCGGCTCGGCGCCGTCGACCCTTACGCCTGCCCGTCGATCGAAGGGCTGAGGGAAATCGTCCTCGAGGTCATCGACGAGCGGTTGAGCGAGGTCACCATGATCCCCTGGGCGCGGCCCGGTCACGAGTTCTACTTCATGGAGGCGACGACGCTCGTCTTCGACTCCGGCGAGCGTGTCCGCGCCCTTCGCGAGCTCCCCGATGCCATCGGCCGCATGTCCAACGGCAGCATGTACTTTCACTTCGTGGAGGCCCAGCGGCGTCCGCCCGTCGGCATGGACGATTTTTCCCACTGGCTCGGCGGTTTCGGGGAGGCGGGAATCCCCTCCGTCGAGGCGCTGCGGCGCATCGACTTCTACTTTTACACGCTCCGGGAGCTGCGGGAGGAACTCGTGAGGGTGCTGGCACCGCTGCGGGACGGGCGATCCTGAGCAAGGAAGGGAATGGTCATGAACATCGATCTGTACGAACCGATCGTCGGCGTCCCTGTGATCGGGCAGCTGCGGCGGCTGGGCGAGCGGCTCAAAGGGCTGAAGGTCGTTCACGTCAATTCCACCGCCGAGGGGGGCGGGGTGGCGGAGATCCTCGCCTGGATGGTGCCGCTGATGACCGATCTCGGGCTGGATGCGCGCTGGAGGGTGATCGCGGGGACGGGCGACTTCTTTGCCGTGACCAAGGCATTTCACAACGGCCTCCAGGGCTACCCTGTCGTGCTCAAGAAGCGGGACTGGGATCTCTACCGGGCTGTGAACGCGGAGAATGTGAAGTCGCTTCAGGGGGAACTCGAGGAGGCGGACATCGTCGTCATCCACGATCCGCAGCCGGCGCCTCTGCTGGAGCTTTGCCCCCGGCGCCGGGGGCGGTGGATCTGGAGATGCCACATCGACGCGAGCCACCCCTTCCGGGCGGTCTGGAAGGGACTAAAGCCCTTCGTGGAGCGCTACGACGCAAGCATCTTCTCCATGTGTCAGTTTGCCCAGCTGCTGCCGCATTCCCAATATCTCATCGCGCCGAGCATCGACCCGCTGAGCGAAAAGAACGTCGAACTGGACAAGGATGAGCTCGATGCCGTTCGCTCGCAGTTCGATCTGAAGCCCGATGTACCCGTGCTCGTTCAGATCTCCCGCTTCGACCGGTTCAAGGACCCCGTGGGCGTTATCCAGGCCTATCGCATGGTCAAAAAGATGACCCCGGTCCAACTGGTCCTCGCCGGCGGCGGGGCCACCGACGACCCGGAGGGGAAAGAGATCCTGGACGCGGTGCTGGAGGCCGCCGAAGGCGACCCCGACATTCACGTGGAGCTGCTGCCCGCGGCGGCGCACCGGACGGTCAACGCCCTGCAGCGGATCGCCGACATCGTCGTCCAGAAATCGACCCGCGAGGGATTCGGCCTCACCGTCACCGAGGGGCTCTGGAAGGGCAAGCCCGTCATCGGGGGCGATGCCGGGGGCATCCGCCTGCAGGTCGTCGACTACCACACGGGGTTTCTCGTCATGACCCCCGAGGGGGCGGCCAACCGGATCCGCTTTCTCCTGCACCACCGGGAGCAGTGCCGCAGGATGGGCGAGACGGGCCGCGAGCTGGTCCGCGAGTACTACCTCCTGACGCGTCACCTCCGGGAGTATCTCACCCTGATGTACGCCCTGGTCGGGGGTACGACAGAACATACTGTCATGGTGTGACATGAGCCCGTCCATCCTCATCTTCACGGACCTCGACGGCAGCCTTCTGGACCACGACGGGTATTCCCATGCGGGTGCCGCCCCCGCGCTGGGCGCTCTCCGCGCGCAGGCCGTCCCCCTCGTCTTCGTCACGAGCAAGACCCGGACGGAAATCGAGCGGCTTCAACAGGAAATGGACATCCGGGAGCCCTTTGTTGCGGAAAACGGGGGAGGGATTTTCTTCCCCGCCGGTTACCGGGGCTTTCGGATTCCCGGTGCGGTCGAACGAGGCCCCCATGCCCTGATCCTGCTGGGGAAGCCCTACGCCGAGATCCGCCGTTTCGTCGAAAATCGCAAAACCCGCTTCTCCATCCGAGGCGCGGGGGACCTGAGCCTCGAGGAACTCGTGGATCTCACCGGTCTCAGCCCGGAGCAGGCACGCCTTGCGAAGCAGAGGGAGTTCTCCGAGCCGTTCCTGCTTGCCGACGTCGGTCAGCTCACCGCCCTGCGGGAGGAGGCCGTCGCAGAGGGTTTGATGATCACCCGGGGAGGGCGCTTTCATCACCTGATCGGGGTCGGGCAGGACAAGGGAGCGGCCGTGAGGCGGGTGATGGAGATCTTCCGGGCGAACTCGGCGGGGGTGCTGGTGACCGTCGGCATCGGGGACCGGCCAAACGATATTCCCATGCTGACCGTCGTGGACGTCCCGGTTCTGATGCCCCATCCGGACGGCCGTTACGAGGACCTGGTCCTGCCGAACCTGCTCAGGGCGCCGCAACCGGGGAGTCGCGGCTGGAACGACGCCGTCCAGCGGATCCTCGAAGGGCTGAGGGCTGAGGATGCATGAACGCAAACAGGAGGACGCGACGGCCATGACGACCGCCACCCGATTTTCGACGACCCTGAGAGACCATGCCCGAAAGACGATCGAGCGGCTCCGTTATGCCGACATCGTCGTCGGCATTCCCTCCTATTACAGCGGAGAGTCCATCGTGCACGTAATCCGGACCGTCGCCGAAGGCCTCGAGCGATACTATCCCGACGCGAAGGCCGTCATCCTCGTGGCCGACGGGGGATCGACGGACGACACGCGCGAAATCGCCAATCTCCTGCAGATTCACTCCTACAGCATCGAAAAGATTGTGACGATCTACCGGGGCCTGCCCGGCAAGGGCTCCGGCCTCCGGGCCGCCTTCGAAGTGGCCAACTTCCTCAAGGCAAAGGCCGTGGCTGTCTTCGACTCCGACCTGATCTCCATCAAGCCCGAGTGGGTCCGCAACGTCATCGATCCCCTGTTCAAGGGTTACGACTTCGTCGCCCCGTACTACCGGCGCTACAAACTGGACGGCACCATCACGAATACGATCGCGTACAACCTCACGAGGGCGCTCTACGGGCAGCGCGTGCGGCAGCCCATCGGCGGCGACTTCGGGATCTCCCAGAAGCTGGCCAAGTATTACTTCGACCAGGACGTCTGGGAGACGGACGTGGCCCGTTTCGGTATCGACGTCTGGATGACGACGACGGCCGTCGTGGGCGGCTTCAAGCTCTGCCAGGCCCGGCTGGGAGTCAAGGTCCACGGCGAAAAGGATCCCGGCGCCGATCTGGGCCCGATGTTCCGCCAGGTCGTGGGGACGATCTTTCAGCTCATGGAAACGAACGCCGGGTACTGGCAAAAGGTCCGCAGGTCCCGGGATGTCCCCGTCCTGGGGGAGGAGCTCGAACAGGAGCCGGCTCCTTTCGAGATCGACCAGGCAGGGCTCATTGACTATTTCCGGATGGGCTGGGCGAACTTCTCGGGCGTCTGGCAGCGGGTCATCGAGGAGAAGGATGTCGAAAGGCTCCGGGACCTCGTTTCCGTCGCGCGCAGGGAGGATTTCTATCTGCCTGTCGAGACGTGGGTGCGAATCGTCTACCGCTATGCCCGCCAGTTCCACGCAACCCCGCGGCAGCGCTTCAAGGTCCTCGACACGATGGTTCCGCTCTACAACGCACGGGTGGCGAGCCTCATCAACGAGGTGCGGGACAAGAACCCCGACGATTCGGAGCGACTGTTCGAGGCGCATGCCCGTGCCTTCGAAACGATGAAAGACTACCTGATCAAGATCTGGGACGAGGAGGTGCACGATGGCTGATTTCTGGCAGCACGGCATGATCACGACGCTTCAGAAACTGCGGGAGCGGCCCGTAGGGGAACTCGAGGCCGAACTACGAACCATTGCACGGCGCCGCAAGCTGGTGCTGCTGCTCCCGGCGCTGTACTCGGAATTCGAGACCCCCGCCATGCCACGGATCATCGAGGAATTGAAAGGGGTCGACTACCTCCACAAGGTGGTCCTCTCCCTGGACCGGGCCGGCCGGAGCGAGTTCGAGAAGGCAAGGGCGTGCATGTCCGTGCTGAAGTCCCCCGTGAAGGTTGTCTGGCACGACGGCCCGCGGATGAAAAAACTCTACCGGGAGCTGGTGCGGAACGATTTCTCCATGGACCACCCCGGAAAGGGGCGCTCGGTCTGGATGACCCTCGGCTGCATCCTGTCGGAGCGGGATGTCTACGCGATCGCCCTGCACGACTGCGACATTGTCAACTACCGCCGGGAGATGCTGGCGCGGCTCGTCTATCCCGTGGCGCACCCGGCCCTGGATTTCGAGTTCAGCAAGGGCTACTACGCCCGCATTACGGACCGGCTCTACGGCCGCGTCACGAGGCTCTTCTACACGCCCCTGATCCGGACGCTGCGGCGCATCCTGGGCTTCAACGCCTTCCTGTCCTATCTCGACAACTTCCGCTATGCCCTGTCGGGCGAGTTCGCCTTCATCGCCAGCCTCGCCCGCGGGATCCGGATCTCGCCCACCTGGGGGCTGGAGGTGTCGTTGCTGAGCGAGGTGTACCAGAAGGCCTCCATCAACCGGATCTGCCAGTCGGAGCTGGCCGAGACCTACGAGCACAAACACCAGGTGCTTCGGAAGGAAAAGCCCAACGAAGGGCTGCTCCGCATGGCCGGGGACATCGCGAGAGCCCTCTTCCGGGTCCTCACCCAGGACGGGATCGTCCTGAGTGAGGCATTTTTCCGGACGATGCTCACGTCCTATATCCAGGAGGCCCGGGTCACCATCGAGAAATACCACGCCCTTTCACTGATCAACGGGCTCACCTACGATCGGCACAGTGAGATCGAGGCCGTCGAGTTTTTCGTCGGTTCGCTGCGCAAGGCGATCGCCGACTTCGTGGAGGACCCCGTAGGCGTCCCGATGCTGGCCGCCTGGGTCCGCGTCAACGCGGCCATCGAGGACTTCGAGGACCGGATCAGCGAGGCCGTCGATCTGGACAATGCCTAGGAAAGCCCGGAATCTTGCGTGATCGATCCGCTTGAATCGCTGCGGGTTCTATTTCCCGAAGATTGTTTCGACTCTGTCACTCCCTCGCAAGAGGGAATCCAGCATGTAATTCTGGGTGCCCGTTTTCACAGGTCTTAGAAAAAGGGACTTGCCTTTCAACATAGAGGGCATGACATCTAGCCGGATACCCCGCAGCAAGCTGCGGGGTAGTTCATTCCACGGAGAAAATTCGAAAAGGGGCATGCCCGTGCAAGCACCGAGAATCCTCATGGTTGCCGCGGAGATGGCCCCCTTTGCCAAGGAGGGGGGGCTCGGGGATGCCGTGGGCGCCCTGGCGAAGGCGCTGTCGAGTCGGGGAATGGACATCCGGGCGGTCATCCCTCTGTATGGGAGAATCGATCGGGAGGCCTGGGGGCTCAGGACGGCCGGCCACCCGCTGCAGATTCCCATGGGACCCCTGGGTCGACTGGAGTGCCGTGTTTGCGAGGGGGGCCTTACGGACAGCGGCGTGCGAGTCCAGTTCATCGACTACCCCCCGTTCTTCAGCAGGCGGGGAATCTATCAGGAGGACGGGGAAGGATACCCGGACAACGGCGAGCGTTTCGTCCTGCTGTCGAAGGCCGCCTTGGAGATCGCCCGGCGCGAGGGGTGGAGACCGGACGTCGTTCACGTCCACGACTGGCACACGGCCGCCATCCCCGTGCTGCTCGACGTCCTGTACCGCAACGACGCGGCGCTCGCCGGGACGGCGAGCGTGCTGACCCTCCACAATATGCTTCAACAAGGCGTATTCGACAAAGGGCTTATCGATGTCCTGGGGGTTGGGTGGGACCGTTTTCACGTCGGGGAGCTCGAATTTTTCGACCGGGTGAACCTGTTGAAGGGAGGGATCCGCCTTGCCACGGTCATCAACACCGTGAGCCCCACCTATGCGCGGGAAATCCTGCAACGGGAATTCGCCTACGGGATCGAGGGGGTGATCCGGGATCGGGAGGCCGACCTGTCGGGGATTCTCAACGGCGCCGATTACGAGGAATGGAACCCGGAGACGGATCCCCGGATTGCCGCCCGAAAAGCCGGGCGTGCCCCTTCTGGGCATGGTGTCGCGGCTTGTTCGGCAGAAGGGGATCGATCTGCTGGCGGAGGTCCTGCCGCGCATTCTCGATCTAGACGTCCAGGTCGCCCTGCTGGGATCGGGCGAACCTTGGGCGCACGCGTTCTTCGAAGACCTCGCCCGGCAGCATCCCGGCCGGTTTGCCTGCCGGATCGGCTACGACGAGACCCTTTCCCACAGGATCTTCGCCGGGGCCGACTTCTTTCTCATGCCGTCGCGGTTCGAGCCCTGCGGGCTGACGCAGATGTACGCGATGCGCTACGGGACCCTTCCTGTCGTCCGGGCCACTGGGGGGCTGAACGACACGGTGGAGAACTTCGACGAGAAAACCCTGGAGGGGTCAGGATTCACGTTTCACGATGCGACGTCCAGTGCCCTCTTCGGCACGATACGCTGGGCGATACGCACCTACTCCACCCGGCCGGAAGCCCTGGAAAAGCCGATTCGCAGGGCCATGGCGAAGTGCTTCAGCTGGCAGGAGGCGGCTGAAAAATACGAAGGGCTCTACCGGATGGCTTTGGACCGCAGGGGATCCGGTAAGGCGGCAAAAGAGGCGGAAGGGAAGGCGAGAACTCGTCGAGAGGCATGAAGGGTGTCAGGGCTTTCCGTTTGCCGTATCCTTTGCCTTGCGCGGCGCATCCTCGGTGAAGAGGTCCTGGCCGGCTTTGATCGCGCGGAATTCCTTCGATCCGGGCCTGACGCCCAGGCGCTTGGCAATGACATCCCAGCCTTTTTTCCTGCCGTATTCGTATTCCGCCATGACCCGGTCCAGCGGCTGCCCCGACATCTCCTCGAGCCTGAAAACGATGTATGCCTCCGAGGGCTTTGACACGTCGTCGATCACGGCTCCGATCTGTTCGTCCCCCGCCTGGAAACGGCTCGCCAGCCTTGCACGGAAATCCCGGGGATTTTTCCCCGCGCGGAGGTTGAAATCCCTGACCCAGTCGAAATCCCCCGCTATGGCCGACGCGGCAAGGAAGAGAAGCAGCGTCACGATCCCTAGGATAGGTCGGGTTCTTCTCATCGGCAACTCCTTTCGGTCGTTTCAGGGCGAATCGTGTCCGCTGCTGCACGGGTCCTTCCGCCTGCCTGCAAAACCCCCTGCAGACAAAAAAGGCCCCCAACTGAAATCCATCAGATGGCGGCCCGACCATCGGCAAGTCCTCCGGGAGCATTCCCCCGGACCCGTTTGCGCGCTCTGCAATTTTGCGAAACCATAAAATATGCGGATGAAATTGTCAAGGCGGCATGTGCGGCGGAGGGTCGGCGGGGCGATGGTGCATCAAAAGGCTGGAAGAACTCCGGGGGCTGTGTTACAGAATCGATACTTGCGTCCGGCCCCGGGCACGGCAGCGGGGACATCATTTCAAGGAGGGGGTTCATGAAGTACAGGGAGATCAAGGCGAAGGATCTGAAACCGAAGACATTCATCGACGAGAAGGTGCGGGAAATCCGGGAGATCGCGGGC
>JALOPC010000077.1 GCA_025454095.1 Syntrophales bacterium
CGGCCGGTCGATAGATCACCCCGTGTCCGTTCCCGACACCCGCTTCGTTTTCTCTTTTCTTTCGTTCGCTTTCTCCCGGGTGCCCGTCGATGGCCGGCACATTCAGAGAAATTTTATCCCTTCCCGCTCCATTGCCCGTGAAGGCTCTTTGCCCTGCGCGTCGAAAAATTCCCCCATCTCCGACAAAGCATAATACTTTCGATATGTTCTGGCCGTTTCGGGCGGTTTTCACCCGGGGTCTCTCTCCGGTACCGGGGGCCGTCCGAAATCCCTGCAACCCGCTACAGGCCTCGTTTTTTTGCTTGCAAGGCCGTTTTTTCTGTGATAGAAAAGCCCCTGAAATTCGAATGGTTTCTATTCGAGTGGGCCCTTTTGCCCACTTTTTTATTTTAAACACAGGCTTCTGGCCCCTTTTCGCCCCGAGCCGTTTGCCCTATGCCCGAAACAGCGACATACCGGGAACGGATCATCGAACTGATCGAACCCGCCGTCGAGTCCGAGGGCCTGGAACTCGTGGAACTCGAGTGCCTGCGGATGAAGACCCGATGGCTCGTGCGGATCTTCATCGACCGCGAGGGCGGGGCGACGCTGGACGACTGCACGGCGGTGAGCCACCAGGCGGGCGATCTGCTCAACGTGCACGATCTGCCGCCCGGGCCCTACACGCTGGAGGTGTCGACACCGGGGCTCGATCGGCCGCTGACGCGCGACAAGGACTTCGAGAAGTACCGCGGTGCGAGGGTCCGCATCCGGACCCGGGAACCCATCGAGGGCTCGAGAAACTTCCTGGGCACCTTCGTCGAGTACACGACGGAGGGCGGCCGCAGGACCGTCACCGTCGACGTGGACGGCCGCATCGTCCCCATCGACCGGGAGAACATCCAGAAGGCGAATCTGGAGTACGAAAGACCGGCAGCAGGCGCGGGGAAAAAGGCGCCGGGAAAAGGGAAAAAGCCCTGACCCGACGCCCCGCAACGGGCGCCTGAAGCCGATTTGATCAGGAGGTCAAGCATGTTTCCGGAGTTGAAACGTCTCATCGAGCAGATGGGCAAGGACAAGGGGATCGAGAAAGAAGTCATCATCGAGGCCCTTGAGTCGGCCATCCTCACCGCAGCGAGAAAGAAGCTGGGGCCGAAGGTGGAGCTCGAGTCCAAGTACAACGAAGAGGCGGGCGAACTGGAAGTTTTCCAGTTCAAGACCGTCGTGGAGAAGGTGCTTGACCCCGAGACGCAGATCGCCATCGAAGAAGCGAAACGGGATCTCGACGAGGAAGCCGAGCCGGGCGACAGCCTGGGCATGAAGATCGACGCGGCGAGCTTCGGCCGGATCGCCGTTCAGACAGCCAAGCAGATCATCATCCAGAAGGTCAAGGACGCCGAGCGCGACAAGATCTACGACGAGTACAAGGACAAGAAGAGCCAGATCGTGAGCGGCTTCGTCCAGCGCTTCGAGGGCGGCAGCATCATTGTGAACCTCGGCCGCGCCGAGGCCGTCATTCCGCCCTCCGAGCAGATCCACCGCGAGACCTACAAGCGCGGCGACCGAATCCGGGCCTTCATCGTGGACGTGAAGAAGATCTCCAAGGGCCCCCAGATCGTGCTGTCGCGCACCCACCCCGGATTCCTGCGAGCCCTCTTCGAACTCGAGGTGCCGGAGATCTCCGAGGGCTTCATCGAGATCGTCAACGTGGCCCGCGAGCCCGGCAACCGCTCCAAGATCTCCGTCCGGACCCTCGACAAGGACATCGATCCCGTCGGGGCCTGCGTCGGGATGAGGGGCTCGCGCGTGCAGAGCGTCGTCCAGGAACTCAAGGGCGAAAAGATCGACATCGTCCCCTACTCGGAAGACTCCGTCAAGTACATCTGCTCGGCCCTGTCGCCGGCCAAGGTGAGCAAGGTCTTCATGTACGAGGACGAGCGGTCCATGGAGGTCATCGTGCCCGACGACCAGCTTTCGCTCGCCATCGGCAAGAGCGGCCAGAACGTGCGGCTCGCCGTTCGGCTCACGGGCTGGAAGATCGACGTGAAGAACGAGACCATGCTCCAGAAGCAGGCCGAGGAGGGGCCCAAGAGCCTCCTGAAGGTTCCCGATCTCGACGAGGAGACGGCGGAGCTTCTCTTCAAGGAAGGCTACAAGAATATTGCCGCCCTGTCGTCGGCCGACCCCGAGGCCCTGAAGGCCATCCCGGGGATGGATGCCGAGAAGGTGCAGGGGATCATCGAGAGGGCCGCGCAGGTGGCGGACAAGGAAGCGGGCGGCGACGCCTGAACCTTGAGAAAGGGCGCAGGCCCGGGTTGAACGATACATTTCGGGGGTTTCGAGAATGTCCAAAGTGAGAGTATACGAACTGGCCAAGGAGTTCGGGATCGAGAACAAGGAGTTCATCGCGAAGCTGAAAACCCTGGGCATTGCCGTCAAATCCCACTCCAGCACGCTCGAGGACAGCGAGGTCGAGCGGGTCCGTCACGAGTTTGCCTCCAAGGGCGAAAAGGAGGTCGTCGAAAAGCGCGTGAAGTCGACGGTCATCCGCCGCCGCGCCGTCCGCCTGCCCGCCGAGGAAGCCGCCGAGGCCGAGGAAGCCGCCGCCCCCGAGGCGCCGGCCGAGCCGGCCGAGACCGTCGAAAAGGAAGAGAAGGCCCCCGGGGAGGAACAGGAGGAAAAGGCCGAGAAAGCCGAAACGGCCGCTGCGCCGGAAAAGCCGGCCGAACCCCGTGCGGATGAACCGGCGGCCGCCGCCGCGCCTCCCGCGGCCGAGAAGGCCCCCGCGAAACCGGAGCCGCCCCCGAAGCCCGATCTTTCCCGTCAGGCGCAGATCATCCGCCGGCCCGATCCCTCCGAGCGGAGGGAGACGCCGAGGCCCCCTGCCACGATGGCCCCGCAGACCCAGATCCGCAAGCCCGCAGGGCCCGCGCCGGTGCAGCCGCGCGGCCAGGGCGCCCCGCCGGCAGGCGCGGACGCGAGGGGCGCCGCGCCGGGCGCCGACAAGAAGGGCAAAAAGGCCGTCGAGGTGGTCATGGATTCCGTGGCCGCCAAGAAGAAGACGATGATCAAGCAGGTCATCGACAAGAAGGACAAGCGGGTGAGGCTCCGCGAGGTCGAGGAGGAGGAATCCCCCCGCTGGAAGGGCGACCGAAAGGCGGCCGTCGTCCGGATGAAGAAAACGGAGATCACGACCCCCAAGGCGATCAAGCGGCGGATCCGGATCTCCGAGGCCATCCGCGTTGGCGAGCTCGCCAAGCAGATGGGTGTGCGGGCCAGCGACGTCATCAACAAGCTCCTCGGCCTGGGCATGATGGTCACCATCAACCAGTCCATCGACGTCGATGCGGCCACCCTGATCGCCGCCGAGTTCGGCTACCAGGTCGAGGCCGTGACGGCCGAGTACGACGAGCTGCTGCAGCGTACCGAGGCGGAACCCCGGAACCTCAAACCCCGGGCGCCCGTCGTCACCGTCATGGGCCACGTCGACCACGGCAAGACGTCGCTGCTGGACGCCATCCGCGAGACCAACGTCATCGAGGGCGAGGCCGGCGGCATCACGCAGGCCATCGGCGCCTACCACGTCCACGTCAAGGACCGCGACATCGTCTTCCTGGACACGCCGGGCCACGAGGCCTTCACGGCCATGCGCGCCCGCGGGGCCAAGGTGACGGACATCGTCGTGCTCGTCGTCGCGGCCGACGACGGCGTCATGGAGCAGACCGTGGAGGCCATCAACCACTCGCGCTCGGCCGGTGTGCCCATCATCGTGGCCGTCAACAAGATCGACAAGCCCAACGCCACCCCCGACCGGATCAAGCAGGAGCTGGCCCAGCACAACCTCATGTCCGAGGAATGGGGCGGCGATGCGCTCTTTGCCGACATCTCGGCGAAGAAGAAGATCGGCATCGAAAACCTGCTGGAGCTCATCCTCCTGCAGGCCGACGTCCTGGAGCTGAAGGCCGACCCGGACCGGCCGGCCCGCGGCATCATCATCGAGGCCAAGCTCGACAAGGGCCGCGGCCCCGTGGCGACGGTGCTCATCCAGGAAGGGACGCTGCGCGAGGGCGACGCCTTCTCCGCCAAGACCGAGTACGGCCGCGTGCGGGCCATGATCAACGACCAGGGCCAGCGCGTCAAGGAGGCGGGCCCCGCCATGCCCGTGGAGGTCATCGGCTTCTCCAGCGTGCCCCAGGCGGGCTCCGAGTTCATCGGCGTCGAGGACGAGAAGAAGGCCAAGAGCATCAGCGAGTACTGGGTGCGCAAGGAGCGCGAGAAGGAGCTGGCCGCCAGCTCCAAGGTCACCCTGGAGCAGCTCTACCAGCGGATCAAGGAAGGCGCCAAGGATCTCAACGTGATCCTCAAGGCCGACGTCCAGGGCTCCCTCGAGGCCCTGAGCGAGGCGCTCAACAAGCTCTCCACCGACGAGATCAAGCTGAAGATGATCCACAGCTCCACGGGCGCCATCACCGAGACGGACGTCATGCTGGCCTCGGCCTCGGATGCCATCATCCTGGGCTTCAAGGTCCGGCCCGATGCGCGCGTCGTCGAGATCGCCGAGAAAGAAGGCGTCGAGATCAAGCTCTACGATGTCATCTACAACGCCATCAACGACGTGCGGGCCGCCATGGAGGGCCTGCTCGAACCCGAGTTCAAGGAGGTCGTCCAGGGACGCGCGGAGGTCCGCGAGACCTTCCGCATCATCAAGGTCGGCACCGTGGCGGGCTGCCACGTGACGGACGGCAGGATCCCGCGGAGCGCCAGCGTGAAGCTCGTGCGCGACGGGGTCGTCGTCTACGACGGCAAGATCGCCTCGCTCAAGCGCTTCAAGGACGACGCGAAGGAAGTCTCCGCCGGGATGGACTGCGGTCTCGGCATCGAGGGGTACAACGACATCCGGGTGGGGGACGTGATCGAGGCGTATATTACCGAGCAGATAGAGAGAAAACTCTAGAAGACGTCTATCCAGTCGTCCCGTCTGTCCAGTCTTTCCGGTCGAAGAACAGGACCGGGTGGGACGGGATAGACCGGATGGACCGGACAGACCGGATAGACCGTATGGTGGTGGGAGTCGGGATCATCGAGGTGCACATTCACGAGAGCCGCTCTCTGAAGGAGAAGCGGGGCGTGATGAAGAGCCTGATCCGGCGCACGCAGAACGAGTTCAACGTCTCGATTGCCGAAGTGGACGGGCACGACAACTGGAAGCAGGGGATCATCGGCTTTGCCGTCGTGGGCAACGACCGGGGCTTCGTCGACGCGAAGATGGAAATGATCCTGCATTTCGTCGAGAACCTCCACCTGGCCGAGATCGTCAACGTCCGGCGGGAGATCACGAACTACTCCGACATGGCGGGGCGATACGACGGGGGGACGCTGCCCGATGGAATTCAAGAGAGCTGACCGGGTCGCGGACCTCATCAAGCTGGAGATCGCCGAGATCCTCCGGCGCGAGGCCCACGACCCGCGGATTGCCAACATCACCGTGACGGACGTGAAGCTCACGGACGACCTTCGCTCCGCCCGTATCTATGTCGTGGAACTCGGCAAGGACCGCATGAGCGACGAGGTCGGGCAGGGCCTTGCGAAGGCGAAGGGGTTTCTCAAGCGCGAGCTGGGCAAGCGCCTGCAGCTTCGATACGTCCCGGAGTTGAGCTTCTTCTACGACCCGTCCTTCGAGTACGGTTCGAAGATCGAGAAACTGCTCAAAGAGATCAGGAAAGACGAACCGGATGATCCGACAGATCGCTGAAATCATAAAGAAGGGGCGTTCCTTCCTCGTCACCTCGCACGTGCGTCTCGACGGGGATGCCGTGGGTTCGGAGCTTGCCCTCTACGAGGCGCTCCGGGGCCTGGGCAAGGAGGCGGTCGTCTACAACCAGGACGGCACGCCGCAGATGTACGCGTTCCTGCCCGACGCGGGGGCGATCGTGAACCGCCTGGGCCCCCTGGACGGCTTCGACGCCGTTTTCGTTCTCGACTGCAGCGAGATCGATCGCGTCGGCGACGAGGCGCCGCGCATCGCCGGGGTCCGCCGGATCGTCAACATCGACCACCACATCTCGAACGATCGGTACGGCCACCTGACGCTCACGGACCCGAACGCGAGTTCCACGGGCGAGATGGTGTTCCGGCTGCTCGACGGGATGGGCCTCGAGATCACGAAGGACATGGCGATCAACCTCTACACGGCGATCCTGACCGACACGGGGGCCTTCCGGTACTCGAACACGGGGCCGGGGACCTTCGCCGCCGCCGGCCGGCTCCTCGAGAAGGGGGCCGACCCCGCCTGGATCGCCCAAAAGGTCTACGAGACCTTCCCGGCCGTGAAGATCCGGCTGCTCGGCAGAGCGCTCTCCACGCTGGAGTTCGACTGGCAGGGACGGATCGCAATCCTCACCGTCTCGAGGAAGATGCTCGACGAGGCGGGCGCCCAGTGGGAACACACGGAAGGGTTCGTCGAGTTCCCCCGCTCCATCGAGGGCGTGCAAGTGGCAGCCTTCCTGAGCGAGATCGGCGAGGGGCTCTACAAAGTGAGCCTCCGCTCCAAGGGGCGGTTCAACGTCGAGGAGGTGGCGCGGAAGTTCGGGGGGGGCGGGCACGTCAATGCCGCGGCCTGCCGGATTTCGGGCGACGCGGACACGGTGAAGAAAAAGCTCTTTGAGGCGATCAAGAACGGTGGCCGATGAACGGCGTCGTCATCGTCGACAAGCCGGCGGGCATCACGTCCCATGACGTCGTGGACCGGGTCAGAAAGCTTCTCGGCGAAAAAAAAGCGGGCCACACCGGGACCCTGGACCCCATGGCGACCGGCGTGCTTCCCGTGTGCATCGGCGAGGCGACGAAGCTGGCCTCCTTTCTCACGGGCGACGACAAGGTCTACGAGGTCACGATGCGCCTGGGCGTCCGGACGGACACCCAGGACATGACCGGGCAGGTGCTGGCCGAACAGGAGCCCCGGGT
>JALOPC010000078.1 GCA_025454095.1 Syntrophales bacterium
CTTGCGGCCTCGTCCTGCAGGGTGCCGGCACACCCGATTGCGGCAGGGATCAGGAGCAGGCAGAGCAGTTTTCGTGTTCGGGCTTTTTCCATCGACGTGGGCTTTCCGGTTCGTGCGGTTGCAGCACCGCGCTTTGCATTTATCTCACGCCTCGACGCGTTCCGCAAGCCGGTATTCGTCGTAGCGGTCGAGGTACCGAGAGTTCATCTGCCTCGAGGCATGTCGAGAAGGAAAGACCCTGAGACGGTTGACAGAACCCCCTCTTTCCCGATATGGAGGGCTTCAGTGTCAATCGAGGATGAACCCGTTGCCGTTGCCATCGGACAGAATGAAAAGCCTTCGCGCAAAACTGCACACCGTCATGCGTGCCGACCGCATCGCCCTGCTCCGGGAGCTGGGGAAACTTCAGTCGACCAAGAAGCCGGGCGATCTCGATGCGGCCCTGGCCCGGCTGGAGAAGAGGCTGGGGCTTGCCGTATCCCGGCGCCCTGCCCATCGCCGCCAGGCGGCACGACATCGTCGAGGCCATCCGCAGGCACCCCGTGGTCATCATCACCGGGGAGACCGGCTCGGGCAAGACGACACAGATCCCCAAGATGTGCCTCGAGGCGGGCCGGGGCCTCGACGGCCGGATCGGCTGCACGCAGCCGAGAAGGGTGGCCGCGATGACGGTGAGCCAGCGCATCGCCGAGGAGATGGGGGAAGACCTCGGCCGCTCGGTGGGATACAAGATCCGCTTCGAAGACCGTACGTCGCCCGAGGGCTTCATCAAGATCATGACCGACGGCATCCTCCTCATGGAGGCCCAGGCCGACCCTTTCCTCAATGATTACGATACCATCATCGTCGACGAGGCGCACGAGCGCAGCCTCAACATCGACTTCGTGCTGGGCATCCTGAAAAACCTCCTGCGACGGCGCAGGGACCTCAAGATCGTCATCACCTCCGCCACGATCGACACGGAGAAGTTCTCCGCCGCCTTCGGGGGGGCCCCGATCATCGAGGTCTCGGGGCGCCTGTACCCCGTGGACATCCGCTACGAGCCCCCCGAAGAGGACCCCGAGGAAATCACCCACGTCGAGGCCGCCGTGAGGGTTGTTGACGACCTTCTCGATGAAGGCGGAAGCGGCGACATCCTGGTCTTCATGCCCACGGAGCAGGACATCCGGGAAACCTGCGAGCAGCTCGAGGGGCGCGACCGCCGGGGGGTGAGAATCCTGCCGATGTACGCGCGACTTTCCTCGCAGGAGCAGCGCCGCGTCTTCGTCCCGATCGCGGAGCGCAAGGTCGTCGTGGCCACCAACGTCGCCGAGACCTCCATCACGATCCCCGGCATCCGCTTCGTCGTGGACACGGGGCTTGCCCGCATCTCCTATTACAACCCCCGCACGAGGACCTCGGGACTGCCCGTCCGGCCCATCTCCCGCAGCAGCGCCGACCAGCGGGCGGGCCGCTGCGGCCGCGTGGAACGGGGCGTCTGCATCCGGCTCTATTCCCGCGAGGATTACGAGAGCCGGGCCTTCTACACGCCCCCCGAGATCCTTCGCTCCAATCTGGCCGAGGTCATCCTCCGGATGCTCGCCCTGCGCATTGACGACCCGGCCGTGTTCCCCTTCGTGGATCCGCCCGCGCCCAAGAGCATTCGCGGCGGCTACGACATCCTCGAAGAACTCGGCGCCATCGAGCGCGAGGGAAGCGGGGACGGGGATGCCCGCTGGCGCCTCACCGAGCGGGGCCGCCGGATGGCGCGCCTGCCGCTGGACCCCCGGATATCCAGGATGATCCTGGAGGCCGAAAAGGAAGGCTGCCTTCCCGAGATCCTCGTCATCGCGGCGGCGCTCAGCACCCAGGACCCGCGGGAGCGCCCTGCCGGAAAGGAGAAGGAGGCCGACGCCGCCCAGGCCTCGTTCGTGAACCCCGCTTCGGACTTCCTCACCCTGTTGACCCTCTGGGGGCGCTTCCGCGAAAGCGCGCCGGCCGCAAAGTCGCCAGGCCGGCTGCGGCGGTTCTGCCGGGACCACTTTCTCTCTTTTCGCCGGTTGAAGGAGTGGCGCGACGTGCACGGCCAGCTCAAGGAAATCGTCGAGGAGGAAGCGCCTGCGCCTCCGGGAAAGCCCCGCGGCAAGACTCCCGACGGCGATCCCCAGGCCTGGTACGGCCGGATCCACCGCTCGGTGCTGAGCGGCTATCTCTCGAACATCGCCGTGAAGAAGGAGAAGAACGCCTACGGAGCCACGGGCGGCCGCCAGGTCGTGATCTTCCCGGGCTCGGGCCTCTACAACCGCGGCGGCGACTGGATCGTGGCGGCGGAACTCGTGGAGACGACCCAGCTCTTTGCCCGCACGGCCGCCAACATCGACCGGGGCTGGCTCGAGGCCCTGGGCGGGAGCCTCTGCCGCCCGACCTATTTCAACCCTCGCTGGGACCGCAGGCGGGGCGAGGTGACGGCCACCGAGCGCGTGAGCCTCTACGGCCTCGTGATCGTCGAGGAGCGCCGCGTTTCCTTCGGCCGCATCGACCCCGGGGAGGCGACACAGGTGTTCATCCGCGAGGCCCTCGTGCCGGCCGAGATCGACAGGCCCCCTGCCTTCCTCGCCCACAACCGAGATCTCATCGAACGGGTGCGGGACATGGAGAACAGGCTCCGCAGGCGCACGCTGCTCACCACGGACGACGTCCTGGCCGCCTTTTACGAGGAACGGCTCCGGGACGTCTTCGACGTGCGGACCCTGCAGAGGATGATCCGGGACCGGGGAAGCGACGCATTTCTCCGAATGACCGAGGAGGACGTGCTCCGGCAGGCGCCGGACCCGGACGAGCTTGCCCTGTTCCCCGATGCGCTGCCCGCGGGCAGGCTCGCGCTTCCCCTGAGCTACCGGTTCAGCCCGGGAGACGCCGCCGACGGGGTGACCCTGAAGCTGCCGGCCAGCGCGCTCACCGGTCTCAAACCCGAGGCCCTTGAGCGGGCCGTCCCGGGACTGCTGCGCGAGAGGGTGACGGCGCTCGTCAAGGCCCTTCCCCGGGACATCCGCAGACACCTCGTCCCCGTCCCGCAATCGGTGGAAACCATCCTTCGGGACATCGGGGAGAGCAAAGGATCGCTGCCTGCGGCCCTCTCGGGAAGCCTGAAGCGCCGGTTCCGGCTCGACGTGCCCCTTTCGGCCTGGGACCTGGAAGGGCTCCCCGATCACCTCAAGCTCCGCTTCGCCGTCGTGGACGCCAGGGGAAAGGAGCTTCGCTCGACACGGGACATCGAATCCCTCAGAAAGGACCGCCTGGAAGAGGAGGAGTCGCGTGCCTTGGGCCGGGCCAGGGCGGCCTGGGAGCGGACGGGGGCCAAGGGCTGGGAACTCCACGGACTTCCCGAGGAAATTCCCGATGAAATTCAGCTGGACGCACGCAACATCCTCGAAGGGGTGGCCTACCCGGCCCTCACCCCCGCCGGCGAGGCAGTCGACCTGCGACTGCTGAGAAACCGCAGGGAAGCCGAGGAGACCCACCGGTCCGGTATCCGGGCCCTGCTGACCCTTCGTTTCAGGAAGGATCTGGAGACGCTGCGGCGCTACCTCGCCCTGCGGGGTGAGATGAAGGTCTGGTCCGCCTACTTCGGGGGGGCCAGGGCGCTGGAAGACGGTCTTTACCAGGGCCTGGTCCGCCGGCTCCTGGAGAGGAACATCCGCACGCGCAGGGCTTTCGAGGATTATGTGCGAACCCTCGGGCAGGAGCTGCTGAAGGCGCCCCAGAAGCTTCTCGAAGAAGTGGAGCCCGTCCTGCGGGCGTATCACGAGACCCGTCAGGCCCTCGCCGGGCTCGAGGCGGCCAACCTCTCGAACCGGACGGTTCTCGGCTTCCTCGGCCAGATGCGCGCCGAGCTGGAGAGGCTGCTCCCCGTTTCGTTCCTGGAGCTCTATGACCGGGAGCGCCTTCCCCAGCTTGCCCGTTATCTCAAAGCCCTGCAGGTCCGCGCTGAACGAGGGGCCGTTCATCTCGACAGGGACCGGGCGCGGGCCGCCGAAATCCGCCCCTACGACGAGAAGCTCGCCGAACTGCGGAAGGCCCTCCCCCTCTCGGCATCGCCCGACAGGGCGGCGGCCGTCGACGAGTACCGCTGGATGGTGGAGGAGTACCGGGTGTCGCTCTTCGCTCAGGGGATCAAGACCCCCTACCCCGTCTCGCCGAAGCGGTTGCGCGAGAAGATCCGCGAAATCGAGAGATTATAATCGACGGGGCAAGGCCGATTGCGCCACGTCGACCCGATACGCGGCGGATCGTCCCGTTGTAAAATTTTACTGGGATTTCGGGGAAAGATGTAATAAAAGGTAACGTTTCGAAGGCCGCGGGGCCGGGGCGGCTTCCCCGCACCGCACCGACAAGGGTACCCGTCCATGGAAAAAACGATGCTGATTGTGGACGACGAGGTGACCGTCCGGGAGATCTTCAGGGATTTCTTCGGAGCCTCCGGTTACCAGGTCCTGACGGCGGAAGGCGCCGACAACGCCATCGAGATTCTCAACGATCGGGAGATCGACGTGATCTTCCTCGACCTGCGGCTCTTCGGGACCAACGGGCTCGAGCTGGGCCGGCAGATCCGCAAGGAAAAGCCCCTCACCATCCTCTTCGCCATCACGGGGTGGGCCGGCCTCTTCGAGGTCGAGGAGTGCCGGGAAGCGGGCTTCGACGATTTCTTCATCAAGCCCGTGGAATTCGAGATGCTCCAGAAGGCCGTCGAAAATGCCTTCGAGCGGGTCGAGCGGTGGAGGAAAAGATAGGGCACGCAGCCGATGCGGCCTTGACAACCGGGAAGGCGTCATTACCTTTATGACGGCCCGGTTCTTTTGCACCTGTCAATCAATACCATCTCACATAGAAGCAAATGGAGGAGGACTCGATCATGCCAGCGAAGGAAATCCTGTACGACGCGAACGCGCGGGAAAAAATCGCCAAGGGCGTCAACACCCTGGCGGATGCCGTCAAAGTGACCCTGGGGCCGCGGGGCCGAAACGTGGTCATCGAGAAGAATTGGGGGGCCCCCACGATCACCAAGGACGGCGTCACGGTGGCCAAGGAGATCGAGATGGAGGACATCTTCGAGAACATGGGCGCCCAGATGGTCAAGGAGGTCGCCTCCAAGACCTCGGACCAGGCCGGCGACGGCACGACGACGGCAACCATCCTCGCGCAGGCCATTTTCCGCGAGGGGGCCAAGCTCGTGGCGGCGGGCATGAACCCCATGGACCTCAAGAAGGGGATTGACAAGGGCGTGGAGCTGATCGCGGAAGAGCTGCTGAAAATCGCCAAGCCCGTGAAGGACAAGCAGGAGATCACCCAGGTCGGGACGATCTCGGCCAACAACGACACCGAGATCGGCACGATCATTTCCGACGCCATGGACAAGGTCGGCAAGCAGGGCATCATCACCGTCGAGGACAACAAATCCATCGACACGGTGCTGGACTTCGTCGAGGGCATGAAATTCGACCGGGGCTTCCTCTCGCCCTACTTCATCACCAACATGGAAAAGATGGAAGCGGTCCTGGAAGACGCCCTCATCCTGATCACGGACAAGAAGATCAGCAACATGCAGGAGATCCTGCCGCTGCTCGAGCAGGTGGCCAAGACCGGCAAGCCCCTCATGATCGTCGCCGAGGACGTTGAGGGCGAGGCCCTCGCGACGCTCGTGGTCAACAAGGTCCGCGGCGTGCTCAAGTGCGCCGCCATCAAGGCCCCCTACTTCGGCGACCGCCGCAAGGGCGCCCTGCAGGACATCGCCGTCGTCACGGGCGGCAAAGTGATCTCCGAGGAGATGGGAATCAAGCTCGAGTCTGCGACCGTGAAGGAGCTCGGGCGGGCCCGCCGGATCGTCATCGACAAGGACAACACGACGTTTATCGACGGGGCGGGGAAAAAGGCGGACATCGACGAGCGCGTCCGGCAGCTCAGGAAGGAAATCGAGATCATCGAGCAGGACTACGACCGCGAGAAGGCCATGGAGCGGCTGGCCAAGATGACCAGCGGTGTCGCGATCATCAAGGCGGGCGCCGCCACGGAGATCGAGATGAAGGAGAAGAAGGCCCGCATCGACGACGCCCTGAACGCGACCCGCGCGGCCGTCCAGGAAGGCATCGTGCCGGGCGGGGGCGTGGCCCTCATCCGCTGCGCCGGAGTCCTGGCGAAGGCCAAGCTCGAAGGCGATGCCCGTTACGGCCTCGAGATCGTCCGCAAGGCCGTCGAGGAGCCGCTGAAAATGATCGCGAAGAACGCCGGTTACGAGGGTTCCGTCATCGTGGAGAAGGTCCGCGAGAAGAAGGGGGCCTTCGGGTTCGACGCCGACAGCGGCGAGTACGTGGACATGATGAAGGCGGGGATCATCGACCCGGCCAAGGTGGCCCGGCTTGCCCTGCAGAACGCGGCCTCGGTGGCCTCGCTGCTCATCACGACCCGCACCATGGTGGGCAAGAAGGCCGAGAAGGAAGAAGAAAAGGCCTAGGCGGCACCGAACAAGAGTACCCGCAAAGAAGCGTTCCAGCCCCCGGGGAAGCCCGTTCTTCCCCGGGGGCTCTTCTCTCAACTCACAGCGCAAAGACCGGGAGGAGCGTCGGGACGTGCCATGACTCCATCATCCAAATCCCCTGCCATCACCCATCCTGCCGTCATGCCCGCCACGCGCGGGGAATCCCTGCTTCGGGAGTTCGACCGCCTCGGCGGACGGGAAATCCTGGAGCGCGTCCTGCGGGAGGCCGACCCCCGCGCGCTCGTCGAGGCGTTCCCCGCCGGGGATTTCTACTGGATCGTCAAGAAGGTCGGCGCGGACGACTGCCTTCCCCTTCTGGAGCTGGCCACGCCGGACCAGTGGCAGTACCTGCTGGACCTCGAGATCTGGGACCGCGACGAGATCAACGGTGCGGAGGTTCTTGCCTGGCTGAAGCGCCTCGTCGAGGCGGACCGGCCCAGAACGGTCCGGTGGCTGATCAACGAGGGGAGCCCCCTTCTGTACTATACGCTCCAAATGAGCATCGAGGTCATGGTCCGGGAAGAGGACAACAAGGAGTTCGAGATTCCCGAGGGGTTCTTCACCCACGACGGGACCCTGTTCCTGAATGCCCTCGACCCCGAATCCGAGCCCTTCCTGCGGGAATTGACGGGAGCCATTGCCGCCGCCAGCCTGGCCGCGTTTCAAACCCTGATGTCCAGCCTCTCCAGCACGGTACCCTCCGAGATGGAGGAAGGGATGTACCGGATGCGAAACGTGCGCCTGGCGGAGAGCGG
>JALOPC010000079.1 GCA_025454095.1 Syntrophales bacterium
ACGAGCCTCCCCGTCTCGAGAACGTACCCCCGGTCCGAAACCTTGAGCGAATGCTTCACGTTCTGTTCGACGAGCAGCACCGTAATGCCCTGCTTCTTGATGTCCTCGACAATCTTGAAGACGGTCTGCACCATGACCGGAGAGAGCCCCAGGGATGGCTCGTCGAGCATCAGCAGCTCCGGTTTCGCCATGAGCCCGCGCCCGATCGCGCACATCTGCTGCTCCCCTCCGCTGAGAGAGCCCGCGAGCTGTTTTTCCCGCTCCTTCAGCTTGGGGAGCATGCCGAAGACCATCTCCAGGGTGTCCTTCCGCTGCTTGCGGGCATGGGGGGTGTAGGCCCCCAGCTCCAGATTTTCCAGGACGGTCATTTCGGGGAAGAGCTTCCGGCCTTCGGGCACCTGGACGACGCCTAGGTCGACGATCTTGTTCGGCGCCATGTTGCTGATGACCTGGCCCCGGTATTCGATGCTCCCGTGGCGGCACGGGTTGATTCCCGAAATCGCGTTGATGGTCGTGGATTTCCCCGCGGCGTTCGAGCCGACCAGGGAGATGATCTCCCCTTGTTCGATGTCCAGGGAGACCTGTTGCAGGACCTGAACGTCCCCGTAGAATACGTCAATGTTCTTGATGCTAAGCAATGGCGGCTTCCTCCCCGAGATAGGCTTCGATCACCTTGGGATTCCGGGCGATTTCTTCCGGCGTCCCTTCCGAGATCTTCTCCCCGTGATGAAGAACGACGACCCGGTCGGACAGGGTCATGATGACCTTCATGATGTGCTCGATCACGAAAATGGTCACGCCGTTTTCGCGGATCTTGGCAATGACGACGAGAAGCTCGTTGACCTCCGTCGGCGTGAGTCCCGCCATGACCTCGTCGAGCAGCAGCAGGCGGGGGTTCGTGGCAAGGGCCTTGGCAAGTTCCAGCCGCTTGCGGTCCCCGATCGTCAGCTGACGCCCCAGGTATTCCTTCTTTTTTGACAGGGCCACGAAGTCCAGGACCTCATGGGCTTTTTCCGTTGCGTCGGATTTGCAGTTGCAGCAGCAAAACGATGCGGCGAGCACGTTGTCCAGGACGGTCATGCTGGGAAAGGGCTTTACCTTCTGAAAGGTCCGCCCGATCCCCAGCTTGCAGATCCTGTGGGGGTGGCAGATGCGGCCGATCTCCCGGTTCTCGAAGACCACGGTCCCGCCGGAAAGGGGCATGGAACCGGTGATCAGGTTGAACACGGTCGTCTTGCCGGCCCCGTTGGGACCGATGAGACCCAGGATTTCACCCTTGCGGATATGGAAGTCCACGTTTTTGACCGCCGCGAGACCCCCGAAATTCTTTGTCAAACCGGTGACGTTCAGGATCACGGCTTCACCTCCTGTCCTTTCGAGATTTCAGCGTTGACCAGACGCCCCTTCCCGACCCTGGCCTTGACCATGCGGAGCTTCTCGTTGAACCAGACCACGATCCCCTCGGGCATCACCAGGACAACGGCGATCAGGATGACCCCGTAGATGGCCAGATGCAGCCCGGAGTAGGACCCGCCGAGCCAGGCTCTCAGGAATTCGCTCAGCGGCGTCAGGATGAAGGCGCCCACGATCGGCCCGGCCACCGTGCCGAGGCCGCCGATGATGCTCATCAGGGCGAACTGCGTGGAAAGGTCCGCCGAAAAGACGGTCTTCGGCTCGATGAAGAGCACGTACTGGGCGTAGAAGACCCCTGCGATGCCGGCAAAGAAGGCGCTGATCATGACGGCGTAGAGCTTGTACCGCGTCGTGTCGATCCCGATGGCCTTCGCCGCCTCTTCATCCTCCCGCAGGGAGATCAGGTAGTAGCCCATCTTCGAGTGGGAGATCCGGTGCGTGATCACGATGACGACGAGCATGAGAAACAGCGCCATGTAGTAGTAATAGATCTTTTCGCGGAAGATCAGGTTCCAGAGCCCCGGCTTGAACGGGATGAGCAGGCCGACGGCCCCGCCCGTCAGGTCGCGGAAGTAGCTCGAGAGCAGGTAGATGACTTCCCCGAAGGCGATCGTGGAAAGCGTAAAAAAGGGCCCCCGGAGACGGAAGCAGGGGTAGCTGATCGCCGCTGCGACCACCGTGGACAGGACCCCCCCGCAGATGAGGCCGATGCAGGGACTGATGCCCAGCTTCAGAAAAAGGACCGTCGAGGTATAGGCGCCGATGCCGAAGAACGCGGCGTGGCCGAGAGAGATCTGCCCGGCAAACCCCCCGATGATGTTCCACGAAGCCGTGAGGGCCGCCCAGAAGAAGATCATGATGAGGTTATGGAGGTAGAAGTTGTTCGTCACGACCAGGGGAAGGAAGAGGAGAACGACGGTGAACAACAGGAATGCGATCACTGTGTGGTTTTTCGTGTCGATGATCATTCGTTTCCGAGCTCCCTATGATTCACGGATTCCGAAGAGGCCGTTGGGTTTGAAGAGCAGCACCAGGATGAAGAGGATGAAATAGATGGCCTCCTTCAGCGTCGAATCCACGTAGACGCCGCTGACGGACTCGACCAGGCCGATCAGCAGGCCCCCCAGAAAGGCCCCCTTCATGTTTCCCATCCCGCCGAGAACGACCACGACGAAAGAGGTGATCCCGAAATAGGTCCCGACGGAGGGAAAGACGTAGTACACCGGGAGCAGCAGGCAGCCGGCAAACCCGAGGCAGGCGGCGCCCAGCCCGAACGCGATCAGGTACATCCGGTTGACATCGATGCCCATCAGGAGCGCGGCTTCGCGGTTCTGCGAGACGGAGCGAAGCGCCTTGCCGGTGAACGAATGCTTCAGGTAGTAGAAAAAGCCGATGCTGACGAGCATGGCGAGAACGAACGTCGCCAGTCGCGGAAAGCTGAACACGACCGGCCCGAGTTCGAAGTTGATGCTCTGGTAGGGCGTCAGAATGGTCCGGTAATCGGCCTTCCACAGAAAGAGGGCCATGTTCTGCAGGACGAGCCCGACGCCCACGGTTGCGAAAATCTGCATGACATCCGGCGCCTTCAGGATCGGGTTGATCACGACTTTCTGCGTCGCAACCCCCAGGACGAACATCGCCGGCACGACCAGGACGACAGAGAGGTAGGGGTCCATGTTGAGCAGGGACACGGACCAGAAGGCCAGGTACATGGCGATCATCAGGAATTCGCCGTGGGCGAAATTGATGACCTTGACGATGCCGAAGATGAGCGTCAAGCCGATGCTGATCAGGGAGTAGATTCCGCCCAGCAGAATCCCGGAGACGATGATTTGCAGGAACTGGTTCAAACGCCTTCACTCCTTTCCGCGTTGCCGTCCCGCGGTCGCCGCCGCGCCGGGCCGGTCACGGCCCCGGGCGGCGACGATCGCGAAACCTTCGTTTACGACGGTCGGACTATTTGGTCTTCCACGGTTTCTGGGGCAGCAGGATGTTCGTGGTCGCCGCGTACTGCTCCGGCCACACCGTGATCTGCCTGTTGTTCTGCCACTGGGAAACCAGCGGGAATGCCGCCGTGTTCTGCCCCGCATTGGGGGCGTCGGAACCGGCGAATTTCGCGCCGTAACCGGCGGCGGTCTGGCCCGCCGGGATGTCGATCTGCAGGGCGCCCTTCCGGATGGCCTCCGGGTCCATGCCGCCGCCGCCCTTCTCGATGGCCTCGAACAGGAGCAGCGAGCCCTGATAGGCAACCAGGGAATGCGCCGATTTCGGTTCGCTGCCGTAGGTGTCCTTGTAGAGCTTGTTGAATTCGTCGATGCCCTTCGCCTGCTTGGGGTTCAGGTCGATCTGGGGATAGTCGACGTTGAAGATCCCGTTGACGTCATCCCCCATGGAATCGGCAAAGTCACGCAGCGCGTAGCCGCCGCCCTGACCGATGTAGGCCTTCACGCCCGTCAGGCCGAGTTCCTTGGCTTGGCGGAAGAACAGGATGGTGTCCGTGATGTACGAGGTTTGAATGACGACATCGGGCTTCACTTCCTTGAGTTTGAGCACGATGGCGGAGAGGTCGTTGGTCTTCGCGCTGTACCGGAGACGGATGGCGATCTTCATGCCCTGCGCCTCGGCTTCCTTCTCCGCGTAGTCCCCGCAGGTCGACCCGTACATCGAATCCTCCCCGATGACGGCGATTTTCATATCCTTGGGCTGGATGTTGATCTTGGGGGCGATCGCCTTGGCGAACCGCACGCCGTAGATGCCGTAGCTCGATGCGGTGGGAACCGTGCGGAACAGGAACTTGTAGCCGCGGCTGGTGATGGGGTCGGAAATGCCGCCGACTTCCCAATACACGACGCCGTTGCGCTCCGCCGCCTCGCTGGCGGCAAAGGAGAGGGAGCTCGAATAGGTCCCGACAATCGCCTTCAGGTTCTCCTTGCTGATCAGCCGGTCGGCCTCGGAGACGGCGGCCGTTGCGTCGGGCGCGTCAGCCTTGACGAGTTCGATCTTCTTGCCGCCGATGCCGCCGGCGGCGTTCTTCGCCTTCACGGCCAGTTCGAGGCCCCGGTAGTTTTCCGTCCCCAGGGCTGCGAGGTTCCCGCTGAAGGGAAAGAGGGCGCCGATCTTTATCACATCCTTTGCCTCCTGCTTGGACCCGCCGGAACAGCCGGCCAGCAGGCACGCCATGACTGCAAATGCCAGGATCACAGAAATTGACTTTTTCAATGTCTCAGACCTCCAGGTGAGTATTTCTTGTTATTCCCTACTCGACCGCGCCTGCCCGTCGGCGGCTCGCGGCGTTTCTAGACTGACGTCATCGCATGCTGGGCCTGAGAAATCGGCCCTGTTTCCTGTCCGTGTTTGCCTGACGAAGCCCCTCGGGGAGCTCCCGCCTGGAGGGGGCGGATGACCGCGTCCTCCGCCCCCTGCGGACGAAGCCGAAACCCGTTCTGGCAAAGAGGCTGTCAGTGACTTTGCCGCCCCGGGCCGTTACGATTCGCTCGCCTAGTACCAGCCGTACTTTCCCCTGAAGAGCCCCTTCGTGCACGCCTCGCAGGGGATGCCGGCCAGCTTCTTGGCGATGTTCTTCGAGTGCTCGATGTCATGGTCCCGGTAGATGGCGACCTTCTCGATGACCGGGGAACCTCCGCCGTGCAGGGCATCGATGAGCTTGTGGCCCCCCCAGGTCGAGGTCATCATGTCCTGGAACAGCCGAAAGGCCCGGTGCTGGTCCTCGGCGGCTATCTTCGGATTGCGCATGATGTACTTCTCCAGATATTTGCCGATCTTTTCGTCGTAGAAGTCCTCCTCGCTGGGCAGCGTGGCTGCCAGGCCGCCCGCAATGGCGGCCAGGGATTCATACTCCGAGTAAATCGACTCGCCCGCAAGCATCCGGCCGGCGTTGACGTAGTTGGAGTCGGGCACGTAGGTGCCGGAGTCCGCCCGGGTGGCGTTGATCGCTGCGGCAATCCCGGCAGCGTAGATGAGATCCACGATCTGGATCATCTCGGCCAGCTTGTGCCGCACGTGGCCGGCGGTGTCGATCCCGTTGTACTCGGCGGCCAGGGCTGTGGCGCCGGTGACGACCTCGGAAAGCGCCGCCTTGCAGCCCGTGTAGCTGTGGCGGTGGAACAGGGCGAAGTAGAGGGCTGCCTTCCCGGCCTGTTCCGTCTCGCCGCACAGAAAGACGCGTTCCCACGGAACGAAGACATGATCGAAGATGGTCAGCGAATGCGAAAAACCGATGTGGGCATGCGGCGCGTCGAGCTTCTTGCGCTGCGGGGGGTGAAAGGCCGCATTGATCAGGGTGATGCCCTCTGCATCCGCGGGAATGGCGAACGCCACGGCCCAGTCCTTCTCGTCGGACATCATGTTGCGCGTCGGCAGGGCGATGATCTCGTCGGCGTAGACCGAAGCCGAGTTGTGGGCCTTGGCCCCGTTGACGATGATCCCGTCGGCCCGCTTCTCCACCACGCGCAGGTAGAGATCCGGGTCCTGCTGTTTGCCCGGCCGCCAGGGACGGTTGCCCTTGGCGTCCGTCTGGGCGCAAACCAGGCAGAGGTCCTCGGCCTGCACCTTCTTCAGGTAGTTAAGGAACCGCTTGTTGTACTCCGTGCCGTGCTTCTGATCGGCGTCATACGTGGCGATCGAGAGCGCATTGAGGCCGTCGATGCCCATGCAGCGCTGGATGCAGCCGCCCACTTCCTGCGCGTAGATCCGGGTCATTTTCTGCTTGTTCAGAAGATCCTCGACGCTCTGGTGGATGTGGGTGAAGCGGTTGACCTTCTCACCCGTGAGGTGGGATGAGACCGTGCCGATCCCCCCGAACTCCGGGTCTGTCGCAAAATCATAGGTCGTGGCCATCACGTTGATGCCGCCCAGGATGGTCCGGTCGAAACGGTCGATGTACCGGCCCTGCTGGTAGACGTTCGGCCTGAGCTTCTTCAGGCGCTCCCGGTATTTCTCGCCAGAAATCATTCCCTAATCTCCTTTCCCGATCTGTTGGGTCATTCTTCTTGCGCGGCACGGTCATGCCGGGCGCTGCACGCCCGTCTCCGATGGATGAAGGCCGGGTCCCAGGACGGCAACGAACCGCTATCCGGCCCCGATGGCTTGCCCTCGGCCTCTTTCAAGAATAACCGGATGGTATCTCGGAGATGGATTTGAAATGGGCATGGCACACGCAAGCAATTCAGTCGCCAAGATTGTCTACAATAATGCCGGCAATAAAGCAAGCACAATGCCAGGCTTTCCCTGGATTCAAACTCCTGAAATTACTCATTTTTATTTTTACCCGGTCCTTTTGAACGAAAAAAAACACACGAAATCCTTTACAGATTCGACTGACTGATTAGGGAAAGGATGCAATCCTTTGCTGTTTCATGTCCCTGATACGGGGGCACTTGGACGGAGCAAATGCTCTGCTGTGCATCATATGATTCATTGGCTGGCGCGCAGAATGAATCATGCAGGATACGCCTGCGGAGCGATGGCCGCGGTGGCAACCGGAACCAATCAGTCCCCCATGCGGCTGAAGTCTCTCGTGCAGGGATCAAAGGGGAAGGGAAGAGCCCGCGGCGGCGAGGCCGGGGAGAGAAACAGAAACGGGGGCCGTTTACGGGATCAGGCGCATGAAGAAACTTGAAAATCCCCCTGGCTTCGGGTACGGTACTCGTCGGTCTTTCCGGTTATCCATTGATGCATGGCGGATTGGAACGACAGTGCGTATCGGTTGATGAACGGATTATTTCCGAACGATCATTCCCTTCCCGGGCTTTTCCGACTCTCCGCGTTGCAGGCGGTCCAGCCTGCACACATCCCGCCAGGGGTTCCGGACACAGAGTGAACGAGGGGTCGGCGAACGGCTCCCGGGAGCCGAAAGCCTGCATCCACGGAATGAGATGCGCAGGCAGGGCGGGGGGTGACGAAAAACCGTTTTCACGAACGACTGATGCTGCGCGGGACGAAAGGAACGGGTTATGCGTTTTTCCATCCGTAAGCTCATCGGCTCCAAGGCCAACAAGGATTTGGTCTCGGCAGCAGAAGATGGCGATCTGTCAAAGGTGCAAGCGTTGATCGGCAGAGGTGCCGAGATCAACGCCAGCGGGATGCGCGGTGTCACCCCGCTGTTCATGGCTTCCCAAAACGGGCACCTCGAGGTGGTGCGGGTGCTTCTGGCCGGGGGGGCCGAGGTCAACGCCAGGGTCCGCAGCGGCGCGACGGCCCTGCTGGTCGCCTCCCAGAATAACGGCCTGGAGGTGGTGAAGGAACTGCTGGAAAAAGGGGCCGAGGTCAATGCCACGGGACGCAGCAGCGCGACCGCTTTGATCCTGGCCTCCGAGAACGGCCACCTCGAGGTGGCAAGGGAGCTGCTGGCCCAAGGGGCCGAAGTCAACGCCAAGGCCAACAGCGGCGCGACGGCCCTGCTGGTCGCCTCCCAGAACAACCATCTCGAGGTGCTGCGGGAGCTGCTGGCCCGGGGGGCCGAGGTCAATGCCAAGGCCAACAGCGGCATGACGGCGCTGATCATCGCCTGCCAGAACGGACACCTGGAGGCGGTGCGGGAGCTGTTGGCCAACGGGGCCGAAGTCAATGCCAGGAAAAATGAAGGCGTGAACGCATTGTTCATCGCCGCCTGCAACAATCACCTCGACGTCGTACGGGAACTGCTGGCGGCGGGCGCCGATGTCGATTTCGTGGAAAACAGCGGCGTAACCGCGCTGATGGCGTCAGCCGAGAAGGGCCACCTGGAGGTGGTGAGGGAATTGCTGGCCCGGGGGGCCGATGTGAATGCCAAGGCCAACAGCGGCGTAACCGCCTTGATGGCCGCCTCCGAGAACGGCCACCTGGAGGTGGT
>JALOPC010000002.1 GCA_025454095.1 Syntrophales bacterium
CCACGTTCTGGGCGATGTCGCCCCTCTTCGTAATGTCGTCGTAGCTGGCCGAGAGGATCATCGGGTCGCCCTTGCGTTCCTGGTATTCCCGGATGATCTTGATGTCCGATTTCACGGCCAGGCGCGTCGGCCCTCCCGCCAGGGACAGCGAAGCCAGCAGGTCGCTGGCGTCCTTCAGCCGGTAGATCCCCTGCACGTTGACCTCCCCGAGGACGTAGACCCGCTCCCCGAAGACGGGCAGCTCGGGCACGGTGACGATGTCCCCCGCGTCGAGGATCACGTTCTGGCCGACATCGCCCTTGAACATGACGTCGTAGAGGTTGAGCGTGTAGCGCTTGCCCTTGCGGAGCAGCTCCACGTTGCGCAGGTCCGCGTTGCCGCCCTCCTCCCCCACGACGACCTGCGTCTGGCCCGTCCCCGTGAAGGTGCTCCCGCGGCCCGTGACGGGGCCGCCGGCCGAGACGATGAGGTCCAGGACGGTCGTCTTTCCCTTCAGGGCATACTTCCCCGGCCCCGACGGCCCGGGCGAGATCTTGTTGATCTGGCCGAAGAGAAGAACCGTTTTGCTCCTGTGTTCCTTGACGACGACCTCGAGCCTCGGGGCCCGGATGTACTGCTTGAGCCCCTCCATGAGCGCCTCGTGCAGCTCGCCGACCGTGCGGCCGCTCACCGGCACGTCGTCCATGAAGGCATAGGAGATCTTCCCGTCGGCGCGGACTTCTGCGATGTACTCCGTGCTTTTGGCCCCTTCCCAGTAGGTGATCTTCAGCACGTCGCCGGGGCCGAGCAGGTACTCCGGCGTTCCCCTTCGCTGCGTGAAGGCGTGGTTGCCGGTGACGGAGGCCATGGCCGCGATGTCTTGTTCCTGCTGCCGGCGCGCCTTTTCGGCCGCCGCCACATCCTCGGCCGAGGGCTTGAGCGTCTTGACGGACACGCCCTTGGCCTCGAAGGCATGGGGAATGTAGCTGCTGCAGGCCGAAAGACAGGCTGCGGTCACGACGAGAACCGTTGCACGGGTTGCACTCTTCAATCGACAGAACATTCCGACTCTCCTGCGCAGGATAACCGGACTCATGACATGCCAACATCATGCCAATTATCGAATCACGTCGCCGCGTATGGTTTTTGCATAACAAGAACGCGACCTCCCATGCCCGGGGTCCGGAAGGCCAGCCCGGCCGAGGCTTCGGGCAGGCGGTGCCCAATCATAAGGAGAAGGCGGAAGTCCCATGGTACGATACGTCGACCTGATCACAGACGCCGTGCAGAGCGGCAGAAACGATGACACCGCGCAGTCGCCCCCTTCGGCGATTCCCGGATCTTTCTTCTCGCGGGCGGCACAGACGCCCGCCGCAAAGGAGCCCGATTCCGACAAGGACATCTACCTCGGCCTCTGGAAGCAACTCCAGGACATCAAGCTCACCATCCTGGAGAGGAAGGACTTCGACATCCTGCCCCTGAAGGAACAGCTCCGGGCGATCGCGGGCAGCCCCGGGGTCATCGACCGGCTCTACCACTACACGACCCGGTACGGGAACGAAGAGGACTACACGGCGTCCCACTCGATCAACACCATGCTCTACGCCCTGAAGATCGCCCAGCAGATGGAATACGCCCCGGGCGATCTCGAGGCGCTCGGGCTGGCGGCTCTCCTGCACGACATCGGCATGTTCACGATCCCCGATTCGATCCTGCGCAAGCCCGAGACCCTCTCCGCCGAGGAGACGGCCACGGTCCGCAGGCACCCCGAGATCGGCCGCAGCGTCCTGGCCCCCTGGAGCGCCGAGATGCCCTGGCTCGCCCAGGCGGCCTTCGAGCACCACGAGCTCGAGGACGGGAGCGGGTATCCCCGGGGGCTCCGGGGCGAGCAGATCTCCGAGTTTGCGAAGATCATCGGGCTGGCAAGCACCTACGAGGCCATGACGCACGAGCGGCCCCACCGGCGCTGCGTGTCGGTCCGGGAACTGATCGACACGAAGAACCGCTCCTTCGCCCCGCGCGTGATGCGGGCGTTTCTGGAACAGATCTCCCTCTACCCCATCGGGAGTTTCGTCCGGCTCAACAACCGGACCCTCGGCAAGGTCGTCGAGACCCATGCCGGGCAGCCGCTCCGGCCCGTGGTACAGATCATGGAGGACGCCGACGGCAACCGGGTCACGGACGAAAAGACCGTCAACCTGCTGGGCAACCCGATTCTGTGGGTGACGGGGGCCGTCTCGGACGAGGAACTGTCGCGCATCCAGAAAAGATAGAAGCTGGGACGTTCGTGAAGTCAAGAAATTGAGACGTGAAGAAAGAAAACCGGTCCCGGAGGCCGGTTTTTTTTGATTCTCCGAAGGCTCTGCGGTTCAGCGTGATGCGGCGGGGACCGATTCCGCCGGCTCGTCATCCGGCATGGCCGTGTCGTCGATGGCGGCCCGGACCACGGCTGCATCGATCCTTTCGGCGTGCATCCCGAACCCGATCAGCAGGCACATGTCGCAGAGGTTGTTCACCCTCCGGGGCACGCCCCGGGTCTGGCGATGGATCTCCTCGAAGGCGTCGCGCGTGAAGATCTCCCGCTTCGCGCCGGCCCGGCCGAGCCGGAAGTCGACGTACTGCATCATCTCGTCGAAGCCGAGCGGGCCCAGGTGGTAGCGGATGGCGATCCGCGAGTCGAGCTGCTCGATGCGCTTGACGATGCCCCGCAGCTCGGGCTGGCCGATGAGCAGCAGGTTCAGCAGGAACCGGTCGTTGAACTGGTAGTTCAGCAGCAGGCGCACCTCCTCGCAGTTCGTCGGCGAAAGCAGCTGCGCCTCGTCGATGACGAGGATCGTCGTCCGGTTTTCCTTGAAGTCCTTCATCATCATCTCGCCCAGCGTGTTCAGCAGCTCGTGCTTGGAGTGCGAGGCCGGGTCGAGGCCGAACTGGTAGAGGATCTCCCGGATAAATTCGACGGGCTCGAGCATGGGGTTCGTGATGAGCCCCACGTGGTATTCCGTCCGGGCCAGGTTCTGGATGAAGGCGCGCGACAGGGTCGTCTTGCCGCAGCCCACGTCCCCCGTGAGCAGCGCGGCGCCCTTGCGGCGCTGGATGGCGTAGGTCAGCCGGGTCATGGCCTCGCGGTAATGTCCCGAGTTGTAGATGAACTTCAGATCGGGAACGATCTCGTAGGGAAAGACGTCCAAGCCCCAGTACTCTAGATACATCGAAGCAATCCTTCCAGGGAGAAATAGATCTCCGCAAAACAGGTCCGGTAGTGGTAGGGCGTCATTCCGTAGGGGTCCCGGATGTCACGCCCGTCCCCGTCGCCCTGCGCGGAAAACGATTTCAGAAGCCGGACCTTGGCTTCCGCGCCGGGATGCCGCCTCAACACTTCGTCCCGCTGGGCCTCCTCCATGACCAGGACGAGTGCCGCGGCGGCGACCATCTCGGCGGTCAGGGTCCGGGACCGGTGCCGGGATGCGTCCACGCCTTTCTCCCGGAGGATGGCGACGGCGTGGGGATCCGCGCCTGCGCCGCCGAGATCGAGCAGGCCGGCCGATGACGCCCGGGCGTGAGACAGGCCCGCCCGGTTCGAGAGCGTGCGGAACATCCACTCGGCCATGACGCTCCGGCACAGGTTGCCCGAACAGACAAACAGGATCTTCTTCGCAGCCGGTTGCGCCTTCACGGGATCGACATCCATCCTCGCAGTCGAGGCATTGCGATGAACACGTTGCAAAACTTATGCCTCGACAGAACCCCGGCCGGGCGCCTGCCCGCGAACCGCGCGCCCCCCCGACCGCGGATCGATTGGCACATTTCCTGTATTAAAGACCGTGACAAACCGACCGATATGGAAAAGAGAAAAACTGACAAGGAACGGACGCCCACCATGGACACGGCAAAGATGATGGAGAGGCTCGACATCTCCTCCATAACGGCTCTTTCCGAGAAGCTCAACCAGCGAAAGAAACTGCTCGACATCACCAACCAGATCCACGCCGCGCAGAACATCAAGGACATCCTCGTCGAGCACAAGGAAGGGATCCTCGCACTCTTCAACGCCCTGCTGATCACGATCTACGTGGCCGACAAGCCGCGCAACGAGCTGTACTCGCTCTACCTCGCGGGCTCCCAGCTCAAGGAGATCCGCCTGCCCATCACCAACCGCAGCATCGCGGGCTTCGTGGCCAACACGGGCCGCGGCGTCAACATCGCGGATGCCTACGACAAGGAGGAGCTCAAGAAGATCGACAAGACGATCTTCTTCGACGAGGCGTGGGACAAGCAGTCGGGCTACCGCACCACCCAGGTGCTCGCCCTGCCCGTCATGCACGAGAACACCCTCATGGGGGTCATCCAGATCGTCAACCGCAAGGGAGGGGGCCGGTTCACGGCCGACGAGCAGAACCTCCTGGAGGAAATCGCCGAGGTCCTGGGCATCGCCCTGTACAACCAGCACCGCGTCTCGTCGCGGCGCAAGACCCGCTTCGACTACCTCGTCAGCCACAACCTCATGAAGGACGGCGACCTGGAAGCCGCCTTCACGGAATCCCGCCGGAGCAACGAGCCCATCGAGGAGCTGCTCATGAAGCGGTTCCGGATCTCGCGCGAGGACATCGGGCGCTCCATGGAGGACTACTACCGCTGCCGGTACGTCCATTACAGCCAGAAACACCCGATCCCCGACGAGCTGCTCAAGAACCTCAAGCGCGAGTACCTCCGGCGCGAACTCTGGGTCCCCCTGGACAGGGGCGCCGACGGCAAAATCCGCGTCCTCGTCGACGACCCCAACAACCTTCTGAAGAAGGACATGATCGAAAACCTCCTGAAGACGAGGGCCGTCGAGTACTGCGTCTCCCTCAAGGAGGACATCATCAAGTTCATCAATCACTTCTACCAGACGCAGGAGGGGGAGAAATCCTTCAGCGAGCTCCTCGGCGGCGAGGGCCAGATTGTCGAAGACCGCGACGAGTTCGAGGAAAACGGCGTTTCCGAGTCGGACAGCGTCATCATGCAGCTCGTCAACCGCATCATCAACGACGGCATCCTCCAGCGGGCCTCGGACATCCACATCGAACCCAACTTGAGCCGCAAGAACGTCGAGATCCGCTACCGCGTCGACGGAAGCTGCTCCCTGTACCAGACGGTGCCCTACAGCTACCGGGCCGCCATCGTCTCGCGCATCAAGATCATGTCCAACCTCGACATCACGGAGCGCAGGCTCCCCCAGGACGGCAAGATCAAGTTCAAGCGCGGCAACGGCGAGGAGATGGAACTGCGCGTGGCGACGCTGCCCACGGCGGGAAACCTCGAGGACGTGGTGCTCCGAATCCTCCAGAAGGGCGAGATGATGCACCTCGAGGAGATGTCGCTTTCGCCCTGGAACTACCAGAACCTCGCCAAGCTCCTCGAGAAGCCCTACGGGATCATCCTGTGCGTGGGCCCCACGGGCTCCGGCAAGACGACGACGCTGCATGCGGGCATCCACCGCATCAACACGCCGGAGCGCAAGATCTGGACGATCGAGGACCCCATCGAAATCACCCAGTACGGGATCCGGCAGGTCCAGGTGAACCCCAAGATCGGCCTCGATTTCGCCCGCGCGCTCAGGGCCTTCCTGCGCGCCGACCCCGACGTGATCATGGTCGGCGAGATGCGCGATTTCGAGACGGCCAAGATCGGCGTCGAGGCCTCGCTCACGGGGCACCTCGTGTTCACGACGCTGCACACCAACAGCGCCCCCGAAACGATCATCCGCCTTCTCGACATGGGCATCGACCCGCTGAACTTCGCCGACTCGCTGCTGGGGATCCTCGCCCAGCGGCTCGCGCGGACGCTCTGCAAGAACTGCAAGCAGGCCTACACGCCCGACAAGGAGGAGTACGACTACCTGGCCTTCACCTACGGCGAGGAGCAGTTCGCCAAGCTCAACATCCCCTACTCGAAGGACCTGAAGTTCTACCAGCCCGGCGGCTGCAACGACTGCAATCAGACGGGGTATCGCGGGCGCGTGGGCATCCACGAGCTCCTCGTGGCCAGCGACAACGTCAAGCGCCTCATCGCGCGCAAGGCCACCGTCGAGGACCTGAGAAACGCCTCCATCCAGGACGGGATGTCGACGCTGCTGCAGGACGGCATCAAGAAGGTCATCGAGGGCATCACGGACTTCGAGCAGGTCCGGAGGGTGTGCATCAAGTAAAGACAGGGTATCGGGTTTAGGGTCTCGGGTATAGGGTTAAGAAACAACAAGGGCGGGAGTTGCCTTCTCCCGCCCTTTTCTATCATCCCGAACTCCGATACCCTGGATACTAAATCCCCTGCCTTCCCTGTACCCCAGCCCCGATGGCCGAACCCCTATTTTTTGATTCTTTCCTTCCACTGCGAAATGAGGTTCATCGCCTCGATGGGCGTGAGCGTGTTGACGTCCGTCGCGTCGATCTCCTCGAGGACGAGGCTCTCGTCGTCGGCAAAGAGGCTGAGCTGGCCCGGATGAGGCCGCGCGGGCCCTTTCCTGCGGCGCGCGAGCGTCGGCATGCCGACCTCGTCGAGTTCCCCCTTTTCGAGGTTCTCGAGCACTTCCTTCGCCCGCACGATGACCTCGTCGGGCACGCCGGCCAGCCGCGCCACCTGGATGCCGTAGCTGCGGGCCGTGGCCCCCTTCATGATCTTGCGCAGGAAGATGATCCGCTCGCCCCACTCCTTGACGGCGATGTAGTAATTGGCCACCCCCTCGCGCGTGAGCGCCAGGTCCGTGAGCTGATGGTAGTGCGTGGCAAAGAGGGTGCGCGACGCGAGGTGGGCCGCGTCGTGGATGTGTTCGGCCACGGCCCAGGCGATGCTGAGGCCGTCGAAGGTGCTCGTCCCCCGCCCCACCTCGTCGAGCAGGATGAGGCTCCGGGGGGTGGCGTTTTTCAGGATGCTCGCCACCTCCGTCATCTCGACCATGAAGGTGCTCTGCCCCTTGGCCAGGGCGTCGGCGGCGCCCACGCGCGTGAAGACCCGGTCCACGAGGCCGATCCGCGCCGAGGCGGCCGGCACGAAGCTGCCCATCTGGGCCAGGATGACGAGGTGGGCGACCTGGCGGATAAAGGTGGACTTGCCCGCCATGTTGGGGCCCGTGATCACGAGCAGGCGGTTGGCCCCGCGGTCCATCAGCACGTCGTTGGGGACAAAGCCCTCGGCCAGCGGCATCCGCTCCACCACGGGGTGCCGGCCGTCGCGGATCTCGATGGCGTCGCCGTCGTCGACGGCGGGGCAGACGTAGTTGTACGTCTCGGCCACTTCGGCAAGCGACGCCAGGGCGTCGAGATCGGCCAGCGCCGCGGCGCTCTTCTGGATCTGCCGGATCCGCGCCGCCGCGCGCTCCCGGATCCCCGTGAAGAGGTCGTACTCCCGCTCGCGGCGCTTCTCCTCGGCGTGCAGCACCGTCTGCTCGTACTCCTTGAGCTCCTCGTTGATGTAGCGCTCGGCATGGACGAGGGTCTGCTTGCGGATGTACTCGGCGGGGACGGAAGCCGTCTGGGACTTCGTCACCTCGATGTAGTAGCCGAAGACGCTGTTGAAGCCCACGCGGAGGTTCGCGATGCCCGTCCGCTGCCGCTCCTTCTCCTCGAGGGCGGCGATCCAGGATTTCCCGTCGCGCGCAATCGAGACGATCCGGTCGAGCTCCGCGTCGTAGCCCTCCCGGATGATCCCCCCCTCGCGCAGGGTCAGCGGCGGCTCGTCGACGATGGCCCGTTCGAGCAGATCGAGGGTGTCGGGCATCTCGTCGATCCCCTCGCGGATCGCGGCAAGCACGGGGGCCTCGAGCGCGTCCAAGAGCCCCTTGAGCCCCGGGAGCGTCTGGAGGGAGGCGCGAAGGGCCGCAAGATCCCGCCCGTTGGCCACCCCGAGGGAGATGCGGGCCCCGAGGCGCTCCATGTCGTAGAGCCCGGCCAGGGCCTTGCGCAGATCCTGGCGCGCGAGGTGCGCCTCGCGGATCTCGCCCACGGCGGCCAGCCGCTCCCGGATCCGGGCCGCGTCGAGCAGGGGGTAGGCAAGCCACCACCGGAGCCTCCGCCCCCCCATGGCCGTCATCGTCTCGTCGAGGACGTGGAAGAGGGTCCCCTCTTTCGCGCTCCCCTGGGTCGTGGCGAAGAGCTCGAGGTTGCGCTTCGCCGTCTCGTCGAGGACGAGAAAGCTCTCCGAACGGTAGGCCGCAATCTCGTTGATGTGCCCGAGGCGCTCCTTCTGGGTCTCCCGGACGTAGCGCAGCACCGCGCCGGCGGCGGCGATCAGCGCGGGGCGGCGATCCGGCTCGAGCCGGGCGATCGATTCGGCGCCGACGTGCTCGCCCAGGATCGCGAGCGAGGCTCCGTGATCGAACCAGTCCCGCGGGAAGCGGTTGATCACGCATCCGTCCAGCTCGCGCGCCAGGACCGTCTCCAGCAGGGGGTCTTTGAACCCCTCCTCCAGGACGAGTTCCCGGAACCCGTGGCGGATCACTTCGTCGAGAAAGAAGGCCCGGTCCACGATCTCCGTGGCCCGGAACTCGCCCGTCGAGACGTCCAGGAAGGCAAGCCCGAAGGCCTCGCCGCGCAGGGCGATCCCGGCGAGGAAGTTGTTCTGCTTGGCCTCCAGGTTGTCGGGGTCCAGGACGAGCCCGGGGGTGACGACGCGCACCACCTCGCGCTTCACGACCCCCTTGGCGAGCCGGGGGTCCTCCATCTGCTCGCAGACGGCCACCTTGTACCCCTTCGCGATGAGCTTCGCGATGTAGGACGACGCGGCGTGCCAGGGAAAACCGCAGAGCGGGACGCTGTCTTCCTTCCCCTTGTTGCGGGAGGTGAGTGTGATCTCGAGGAGCTTCGAGGCAAGCACGGCGTCCTCGAAGAACATCTCGTAGAAATCGCCCATGCGGAAAAAGAGGATGCAGTCGGGGTATTGGGACTTGATCTCCAGGTACTGCCGCATGGCGGGCGTGAGGGAACTCATTCCCAGCGGTCCCCCTTCTTCTCGAGATCGATGGCGCTGGAGCCGCTCCGGCGGGGAGGCGCCGAGTTGCCGGGAACGCCCCGGTCATGGATGAGGGTGCCCAGCAGCCAGTTGACGACGCTGATGATCACGGCTCCCAGCACCGCCGGCCAGAAGCCGTGGACGTCGAAGCCCGGGATGAGCGCCGAGGCGATCTTGAGCAGCGCCGCGTTGATGACGAGGGTGAACAGGCCCAAGGTCAAAATATTGACGGGCAGGGTCAGAATGATCAGGAGGGGCTTGAAGAAGACGTTGAGAAACCCCAGGATCGCCGCGGCGAAGAACGCGGCCCAGAACCCCGTCACGACGATCCCGTCGACGAGGTAGGCCGCCGCCAGAATCGCCGCGGTGAGGATCAGCCATCGGATCAGGATGCCGGCCATTCTTGCCTCCTTCGATCAGCTTCCGGGAAATGAGGGTTGTTCCGGATGCAGATCATAACACGCCGATTGTCAGCGAAGTTAAGAAGTTGAGAAGTTAAGAAGTTTGGCGAATCCTGCGATCCCCGATCTGCCGCTGGCAAGACCAAACTTCTCAACTTCTCAGCTTCACAACTCACGGTTTTGTAGCACGCTTCGATTTTTTTTGCACCCCCCGGCCGGAGGAGCAAACTAAACCTGAAAAAAAGTCGGGAAAGCGCCGGGTTACAAATTATTCCCCGTTGCACAAATGCAGATTGGGCGGTATGATGGCCCGGCTTGCGGGAAAAGACGAAAGGAATGCAACCGTGGGGAAAACGCTTACACACAAACTCATCGAAAACCACCTTGCGGCGGGGCGGATCGAGCCCGGCAGCGAGATCGGCATCCGCATCGACCAGACGCTCACCCAGGACGCCACGGGCACCATGGCCTACCTGCAGTTCGAGGCGATGGGGATCGGCCGGGTGCGCACGGAGCTCTCGATGAGCTACATCGACCACAACACGATCCAGATCGGGTTCGAGAACGCCGACGACCACCGCTACCTGCACTCCGTGGCGCGCCGCTACGGCATCCGCCTCTCGCGGGCGGGAAACGGCATCTGCCACCAGGTACACCTGGAGCGATTCGGCAGGCCGGGGAAGACCCTCCTGGGCTCCGACAGCCACACCTCCACCTGCGGGGCCCTGGGCATGCTCGCCATCGGGGCGGGCGGGCTCGACGTGGCGCTCGCCATGGCCGGCGAGCCCTTCTTCCTGACCTGCCCCCGGGTGATCCGGGTGAACCTCACGGGGAAACTCCCCCCCTGGGTCTCGGCGAAGGACGTGATCCTGAAGCTCCTGGATATTTTCACGACGCGGGGCAACGTGGGCCACGTCTTCGAGTACGGCGGCGAAGGCCTCGCCGGCCTCACCGTGCCCGAGCGGGCCACCATCGCCAACATGGGGGCCGAGCTGGGGCTGACGACCTCCGTCTTCCCGAGCGACGCGGTGACGCGGCGCTTCCTGGCCGCCGAGGACAGGGAGGCCGACTGGGCCGGGCTTGACGCCGACCCCGATGCGCAGTACGAAAAGGTGGTCGAGATCGACCTTGCGGGTCTCGTCCCGCTGGCCGCAAAGCCCCACAGCCCGGACAACATCGGCACGGTCCGGGAGCTCGCCGGCATTCCCGTCGACCAGGTCTGCATCGGCAGCTGCACGAACTCCTCGTACCGGGAGCTGGCCACGGTGGCCCGTATCCTTCGCGGCCGGGTGGCCCACCCCCGGGTGAGCCTCATTGTCACGCCCGGCTCCCGCCAGGTGCTCGAAAACCTGGCCCGCAACGGCTTCCTCGCCGATCTGCTGGCGGCCGGGGCACGGCTCACGGAGAGCAGCTGCGGCTTCTGCATCGGCGGAAGCCACAGCCCCGGCTCCAGGAGCGTGTCGCTGCGCACCTCGAACCGCAACTTCTACGGCCGCTCGGGCACGGAAGACGCCGAGGTCTACCTGGTGAGCCCCGAGACGGCGGCCGCGGCCGTCGCCACCGGGGTGGTCACGGACCCGCGGGACCTCGGGATGGATTTCCCCGCCGTGGCCATGCCGGAGCGATTCCGCGTCGACGACTGCATGATCCTCGAGCCCGCCCCCCCCGAAAAGGCGGTTTCCATCGAGATCCTCCGCGGGCCCAACATCGGCAGCCCGCCGGAAAACGGGCCCCTGCCCGGGCGCCTCGACGGCGAGGTCACCATCAAGGTGGGCGACAAGATCACGACGGATCACATCATGCCCGCCGGGGCCCGGATGAAGTACCGCTCCAACATCCGCCGGTACGCCGATTTCGTCTTCGAGGGGCTCGACCCGACGTTTCCCGCCCGGGCGGCGAAGATCCGCGACAACGGGCGCCACAACGTCGTCGTGGCGGGCCAGTCCTACGGCCAGGGCTCGTCGCGGGAGCATGCGGCGCTCTGCCCCATGTACCTGGGCGTGAAGGCCGTCATCGCGAAGAGCTACGAACGCATCCACACGGCCAATCTCATCAACTTCGGGATCCTGCCGCTTGTCTTCGAGAACGAAACCGAGTACAACCTCCTGGACCAGGGCGACAGCCTCGAGATCCCCGACCTTCGAGGCGCCGTGGCGTCAGGGGGGAGCCTGACGGTCCGCAACGCCACCAAGGGGCGCAGCTTCGCCGTCACCTGCACGCTCTCGGAGCGGCAGAAACGGATCCTGCTGGCCGGCGGGGCGCTGAACCTCGTGAAAACGAGGGTCTAGGGGTTCGGGTACCGGGTAAGAAAAGAGGGCCTGAGGCCCGAAGCGCTTGTTGCCTCGTCGGTGAGCAGCGTATAACATGGGAAAGGAAACGGCGTAGGATGGCAATCGAGAAAATAAAGGTAAAGACGCCCATCGTCGAGATGGACGGCGACGAGATGACGCGCATCATGTGGGCGCAGGTGAAGGAGAAGCTGCTCCTTCCCTGGCTCGACGTGAAGCTGGAGGTTTACGACCTGCACGTGAAGCACCGCGACGACACGGACGACCGGGTCACCGTCGAGGCGGCCGAGGCGATCCTGAAGTACGGCGTGGGCGTCAAGTGCGCGACGATCACGCCCAACCAGGACCGCGTCGTCGAGTACAACCTGAAGAAGATGTGGAAGAGCCCCAACGGCACGATCCGATCCATGCTCGACGGGACCGTTTTCCGCAAGCCCATCTTCGTCAAGAACATCCGGCCCTTCGTGTCGACGTGGAAGCGGCCCATCGTGATCGGCCGGCACGCCTACGGGGACGTCTACGACAACTCGGAGATGCCCATCGCCTGCGCGGGCACAGCGGTGCTGATGTTCACGCCCGCCCCCGGGGGGGCCGCCGCCTGGCAGAAGATCGCCGACTTCAAGGGCCCGGGGATTCTGCAGGGCATTCACAACACCGACGAGTCGATCCTGAACTTCGCCCGGGCCTGCTTCGCCTTCGCCCTGGACGAGAAAATCGACCTGTGGTTCAGCACGAAGGACACCGTCTCCAAGATCTACGACGCCCGGTTCCGGGACATCTTCCAGCAGGAGTACGAAACGAACTGGAAGGCCGGGTTCGAGGCGGCGGGCATCGAGTACTTCTTCACCCTCATCGACGACGCGGCGGCACGGGTGATCCGCTCCGAGGGAGGGTTTCTCTGGGCTCTCAAGAACTACGACGGAGACGTCATGTCGGACCTCGTCGCGGCGGCCAGCGGCAGCCTCGCCATGATGACCTCCGTCCTCGTCTCGCCGAAGGGCTGCTTCGAGTACGAGGCCGCCCACGGCACCGTGCAGCGCCACTACTACAAGCACCTCAAGGGCGAGGAGACCTCGACGAACTCCATGGCCCTGATCTTCGCCTGGACCGGCGGCCTGCGCAAGCGCGGGGAACTCGACGGCACGCCCGAGGTCGTCCGTTTCGCCGACGCCCTCGAGCGGGCGGCCCTCGGCACGGTGGAGGCGGGCGTCATGACCGGCGACCTGCTGGCCGTGGCCCGCAAGAGCGCGAAGAACCGCAAGGTCAGCACGGAGGGATTCATCGACGCGATCGCGGAGAGGCTGCAAGGCGGCCTCGGGCGCAAGCGCCCTGCGGGGAAGACGTTGAGAGGGTGAGAAGGTACGGGGGTGAGAAAGCACGGGAGCGACCCCCTGGCCCTTCGCCTTCAGCCATTTGCCATGATGCCATACGCCCTATGCCATTAGCCGATCTCAAAGACATGACCCTGGAGGAGATCGAGGCCTTCGTGGCCTCCCTCGGGAAGGAAAAGTACCGCGCCCGCCAGATCATGAAGTGGATCTACCAGCAGGGGGCCTCGTCGTTCGAGGAGATGACGAACCTCTCGAAGGAGGTCCGCACCGTAATGGCGAAAGAGGCCCGCATCGGCAACCTCGAGATCGTCCGGACGGAGACCTCCGGGGACGGGACGAAAAAAATCCTCTTCCGCCTCGAGGACGGCCTGCTGATCGAGAGCGTCCTCATCCCCGGGGCGAGCCACTGGACGCTCTGCGTCTCCACCCAGGCGGGCTGCCGGATGGGGTGCGCGTTCTGCTTCACGGCCCGCTCGGGGTTCAGCCGGAACCTGCGGCCCGCCGAGATCGTCGACCAGATCGTGCAGGCGAAGTTCCGCACCGAGGAAGGCCCGGGCATCAACAACCTGGTCCTCATGGGGATGGGCGAGCCGCTGGACAACTACGACAACGTCCTGAAGGCCATCGCGATCATCAACTCGGACTACGGGCTCTCCCTTTCGCCGCGCAAGATCACGCTGTCGACCTGCGGTCTGGCCCCCGGCATCGAGCGGCTCGGGCGGGAATCGGCCGTCAACCTCGCCGTCTCGCTCAACGCCCCCGACGACCGGCGGCGCAACGAGTTGATGCCGATCAACAGGAAGTATCCCCTCGCGGCGCTGATCCAGGCCTGCAAGAGCTACCCCATGCCGAGGCGCAGGCGCATCACCTTCGAGTACATCCTCATCGCCGGCGTGAACGACTCGCCCGCCGACGCGAAGCTGCTCGTGAAAACCTTCGGCGGCCTGCGCTGCAAGTTCAACCTGATCGCCTTCAACGAATTTCCCGGGTGCCCGTTCAAGGCGCCCGACCCCAGGGCGATCGAGGCCTTTCAGAAGGTCCTCGTCGATCACCGCTTCACGGCCGTCCTGCGGCAGAGCCGCGGCAAGGACATCCTCGCCGCCTGCGGCCAGCTCTCGGGCAGACACCGCGCGGAGACGACAGGAAGTGAGGAAGTTAAGAAGATCGGAGGTTAGGAAAATACAAGAAGACCAGACAAAGATAAAGAACGGAACGGACCGAACAGACGGGATAGACGGAATAGACCGAATAGACTGAATAGACCGGGCTGACCGGATAGACCGAATAGACCAATTCGGGGGGGAGGAGAAACATGTCGTATCAGAATCTGGAAGTGGCAATCGAAGAGCGCATCGCAACGGTGACCCTGGCGAGGACGGACAGCATGAACGCCCTGAGCCTGGCCTTCACGGCCGAGATCGCGCAGGCGTTTCGCGAACTCGGCGCAAACGACGAGGTCCGCGTGATCGTCCTGGCCAGCAAGGCCAAGGCCTTCTGCGCCGGGCTCGATCTGAAGGAATTCGCAGCCGTCGGCCTGAAGGGCTCGGCCAAATCGAGCCTGGAGTTCCCTGAAAAGCTCCGCGCCCTGTTCGACTGCTGCGAAGGCATCGAGGCCTGCCCCAAGCCGGTGATCGCCGCCGTCAACGGCCTGTGCATCGGCGGGGGCCTGGACATCGTCTCGGCCTGCGATATCCGCCTCTGCACGGAGGATGCATCCTTCTCGCTGCGCGAGGCCGCCATTGGACTCGTGGCCGACATGGGCGTTCTGCAGAGGCTCCCCCACGTCATCGGCCAGGGGTTCACAAGGGAGATGGCCTTCACGGCGCGTTTCTACAAGGCAAAGGAGGCGCAGGCGATGGGACTCGTCAATGCCGTCCACCCCGACGGAGCCGCCATGCTGGAGGCGGCAAAAAAGCTGGCCCGCGAGATTGCCGCCAACGCACCCCTTGCCGTACAGGCGACCAAGGAGGTTCTCAACGCGAGCCGCCACCTCCCGGTAGCGGACGGGATGTCCCTTGCCAAGCACAAGAACATGGTCCTCATGCTCTCACAGGACCTGAAAGAGGCCTTTGTCTCCTTCATGGAAAAACGCCAGCCGGACTTCAAAGGTAAATAACCGCTTTTTATCTTGCCAAATCAAGCAACCAATGTTACAAGAAACGTCACCATTGTTACTTGTAACGGCAAAAAAGAATGAAAAAAGAAGCAGATAGAATCAGGCGCTGGAGGGAACGGAAGAAAGCCGAGGGGAAGACTTCCTTCACCGTCGTGCTGTCGCAGGAGGCGCGCGACATCCTCGCTGAAGAGAAAGAAAAGACCGGGGAAAGCTACGCCGTCATCATGGAAAAAGCCCTGCTGAGCCTCAAGAAACAGGGCTACACGCCGCCCGTGCTGAGGCATTTCCCCCGCCGCGAGGAAGTCCTGGCCAGAGCGGCAGTGCAGGACTCTGCCCCGTCACCGGCAGCAGGCCGCGTCAACCATGAAGGCGGCAGGCAGCCCCGGATCCTGATCGACGACCTGGCCAACTATCCGACGCTGGAGGACATCGAGCGCGAGCAGGCGGCGAAGGAGCAGAACGGGGTGAACGGCCTCAATTCCGGCGAAGGTCTCATCACACGGCTGCTTCGCTCCTCGGCGGGCCCCTTCGGCCGGAAGAAAAAGTGGTTCAAGTAAAGCCGGGTATCCCCCGGTCATTCGAGATCGTCCATGTATTCCAGCAGATGATCCCGGACCAGGACGAAGGCCGGCCCTCCCCCGAATTCCACGCCGATCGTGGCGGCCTCGATGATTTCCTTGCGCGAGGCTCCGTGGGCGATGGCATTGTTGATGTGGTAGGCCAGGGAGGGGGCGCAGACGGTAGCGACGGCCGCCGTGACGGCCATCAGTTCCTTGTTTCTGACACTCACAGCCCCCCGCTTGTAGTAGGCCTTCATGAGTTCCCGGAATCCGTGAAACAGCTCCGGGGCTTCCTTCTCCAGCCTCACGCGGTTGGTCAGCCGCTTGTCCAGTATTTCTTTCGCTTTCTTCATGGTTTCACTCCTGGAAGGTTTGCACTGCTCAATCGTTCTCGGCCGACTCCCGGAGAACCGGCAGCCCGGCATTGAAAATACCAGAAAATTGAAGTATTGAGAATCCCTCGCCGGACAGCAATCGATCGGCGGGGCCGTTCGCCGGGGACATGCCCCCCGTCACGGCCCGAAAAAAAGCCCGCCCCGGGCGGCCAGGGAGCACGTCATGACCCACCCCCAGCTCGTCGAAGCCATGTCGAAGCCCGATTTCTACCCCCACCGGCCCGCGTCGGTGGAACTCGTCCAGACGCACATTTCCTTCGTCTTCATCGCGGGGGAGCGAGTCTACAAGGTGAAGAAGGCCGTCGATTTCGGTTTCCTCGATTTCACGACGCTCGAAAAACGAAAGCACTACTGCGAGGAGGAACTGCGGCTCAACCGGCGGCTGGCCCCGGAGGCCTACCTCGAGATCGTCGCGATCGCCGAAGACGCGGCGGGGGGTCTTCGGCTGGGAACCGGCAGGATCGTCGACTACGCCGTCGTGATGAAGAAGCTCCCCCTGGAGCGGATGCTGAAGAAGCTCCTGGCCGAAGGCAAGGTCCCCCCGGAGGCCATGGATGCCGTCGCCGCGAAGGTCGCCGCATTCCACGCCGCCGCGGAAACGGGCGGCGAGATCGACGAGATGGGCAGCATCGAGACGATCCGGTACAACCACGACGAGAACTTCGAGCAGACGGCGAAATACGTCGGCCGAACCATCTCCCGAAACCGCTACGCGTTCCTGAGAGACTGGGTGCACCGGTTCCTGGAGAAGGAACAGCCGCTGTTCGAAAACCGCGTGGCGGACCACCGGATCCGCGACTGCCACGGGGACCTTCACGCCGAGCACATCTGCCTGTCCGACGGGATCGTCATCTTCGACTGCATCGAGTTCAACAAGCGCTTTCGCTTCGGCGACGTGGCGGCCGAGGCGGCCTTTCTCGCCATGGACCTCGACTACAACGGCTACCCCGGCCACGCGCGGGCCTTTGTCGAGGCCTACGTCCGTCACAGCGGCGACGGGGACGTGTGGCGCCTCCTCGATTTCTACCGCTGTTACTACGCCTATGTCCGGGGAAAGGTGACGAGCTTCCGCCTCGACGACCCGCATATCGGGAGCGCCCAGCGGGATGATGCCGCCCGGGCGGGTTCGCAGTATTTCGACCTCGCCTTCTCCTACGCGGCCCGGCCCGCGAAAAAAACACTGATCCTCGTGGCCGGTCTCATGGGCACGGGCAAGAGCGTCTTGGCCCGGGCCCTCGCTCCCCTGGTCGGGGCCGACATCGTCCAGACGGACGCCGTCCGCAAGGAGATGCTCCGCATCCCGTCCTCCGAACACCGCTACGAGGGATTCGGGGAGGGGATCTACTCGGCGGATGTCTCCCGCAGGACCTACGCCAGGGCCCTCGAGATCGCCATGGAAACGCTGAAGACGGCCGGGGCCGCCATCGTCGACGGTTCCTACAAGAGCCGGCACGAGAGGGCACAGGCCTTCGAGGCCGCGCGCCGGGCCGGCGCCGAGGCGTTTCTCGTGGAGTGCACCTGCCCCGAGGCGGTCGTCGAGGCGCGGCTGCGCGCGAGGGAATCGGACGGCGGGGACGTCTCGGACGGGCGGTGGGAGCTCTTTCAGGCCCAGAGAGGGGCTTTCGAAACGATCGACGAGATCCCCCGGGAATCCCGTCTCGTGGTGGACACGTCGCTCGACGCCGGGGAAAACGCCTTCGCGGCCCTGAGACGATTGTCGGGGCTCGGGTGAACTACTTCCCCGTTTCCTTCGGCGGGCTGTTGCCCGGCACCGGGGATTTCTGCGGCGCCTTCTGCGCGTCCTTCGCTTCCTTGGCCTTCCGGGCGTCTTCGGCCTTCTGCACCTCTCTGGCCTTCCTGTCCGCGTCCTCCCGGATCCGCAGCTTCGTCTCCTCGATGAACCGGTTCGTCTTGTAGTCGAGCCCCAGGTTGGCGTACTCGCGCTGGATCAGCTCGAAGCGCTTCAGCGCCGCTTCGTACTTCTTGGTGCGGTAGTAGAACTCGCCGATGTAGAACTCGTGCTCCGCGAGCCGCTGCTTCACCTCGCGCAGGTTCTTCTCGGCCATGATGGCGAACTTGCTCTGGGGGAAGCGGGCCATGAGCCGCTCGAACTCCTTGCGGGCTTTCTGCGTCGCGGTCTGGTCCCGGTCGATCGTCTGCATCTGGTGGTAGTGACACATGCCGAGCTGGAACATCGCGTAGGGGACATTCGGGTTCGTCGGGTGCAGCTCGACGAAGCTGTTGTAGGCCACCTCGGCATCGACGTACTGCTCGTTTTCGAAGTAGGAATCGGCAATGCCGAGTTCCGCCATGAGGGCGATGGGATTCAGGGGGTATTCATCCCGCACGCGGGTAAAGATCTCGATCGCCTTCTTGTATTCGCCCTTCTTGTACTGCTCGAACCCTCGCTGGTAGAGCCCTTCCGGCGTCTGCCGCACCCGGGGCTCCTTGCCCCAGACCGAATCCCACCATGCGCATCCGCTCATGGACGCAACCAGGATCAGGAGCACCGCCGCCGCAAGGAGCCTGTATCGGGTTGTCATGGTTCTTCCGATGGTTTCCGTTTTCATGCTTCCCCGCCGGGGCACCGGGCCCCATAAAAAAATGGAGGCCCGCCTGCGACACAGGGGCCTCCACACTCCGTTTCCTCTACAGAACCTTGTCCATCAACGCCTTGAGGCGGTCCTTCGGAACGAGCCCGATGAGCTTGTCGACGACCTTGCCGTCCTTGAAGAGGATCATGGTGGGGATGCTCATCACCCCGTGATCGCCCGCCAGTTTGCGGTTCTCGTCGACGTTGATCTTGGCGACCTTGACCTTGCCCTTGTACTCCTCGGCAAGCTCGTCCAGAACCGGGGCGATGGCCCGGCAGGGCCCGCACCAGGGCGCCCAGAAATCGACCAGGGCCGGCTGGCCGGACTTCAACACCTCGGCGTCGAAGGTTCCTTCGTTGACATGGATGACGGTTTCACCGCTCATGGGATACCCCCTTGCTGTGCTGCGTCGAACTATGCCACCAAGTCGGGGCGAAGTCAAGCAATCCGCAAAGGCGCGCCCCCCGCAGGGCCGTTCCGCACCCCTGCGGGGGTACGAATTTTTTGACAGGCACCGCCGATTCTGATAGGAAAGCACTGGCATCCGGGATCAGACGGACGGCGGCAGGCGACGACTCGAACAACCGATCAAGAACAAGAAGGCTTGGAGGCAGAAGGACAAGGGTATCGGACGGGGACGCCTCTTCTTCTCTATTCCCTCCTTACCCTGTACCCTGCACCCTGTTCCGAGGTAACCATGGCGCCCATCGGCATCATCTCGGGGACGGTCCTGCACGGGACGAGCGTCTTCAAGGAACTCCGGAAGGAGCACGTGGTCAACGAGTTCGGGCGGGTGACCGTCTGGGTCTCCCGGGAGATCGCCCACGTCCCGCGTCACGACCGCGACCCCGGCGAATACGTCCTGCCCCACCTCATCAATCACCAGGCCAATCTCACGGCCCTCAAGGCCCTCGGCATCCGCGACGTCGTCGCCGTCAACTCGACAGGGTCCCTGCAGAGGGGATTGCCGCCCGGCTCCATCGTCGTGCCCGACGACTTCATCCTGCTCGCCGACACGCCCACGGTCTTCTCCAACCGGCCCGTCCACATCACGCCCGAACTGTCCGAAGAGGTGCGGCGCCGGCTCATCGAAGCCGCCGGTGCCTGCGGGGTCCCCGTCGTGGAGCGGGGCGTCTACTGGCAGACGCAGGGCCCGAGGCTGGAGACGAGGGCCGAGATCCGCATGATGGCCGCCCATGCCGACATCGTGGGGATGACCATGGCCGCCGAGGCGATCATCGCGAGGGAGCTCGGACTCTCCTATGCCGCGCTCTGTTCCGTCGACAACTACTGCAACGGCGTCGTGGAGACGCCCCTCACCATGGAGACGATCCTCGATGGCGCGAAACGAAACCGGGAAACCATGCTGACCATCGTCGGCAAGTTCATCGAAAGGAGCAGGGCATGAAGTTCTCGAAGAAGGGCGACACGGGAGAGACCAGTCTTCTGGGCGGGCAGCGGATCCCCAAGTTCGATCCCCGGCCGGAGGCCTACGGGACGCTGGACGAGGCCAGTTCCGTCCTCGGGGTGGCCCGGGGGATGACGGGCAATGCCCGGATCAAGGAGATCATCCTGCAGGTCCAGAAGGACCTCCTCGTCATGGGGGCCGAGATGTCGACCCTCCCCGAGGACATGGCCAAGCTCATGCAGCGGATCGGCACGGCGGACGTAGACCGCGTCGAGGACCTTATCGACAAGCTCCAGGAAGAGGTCCCCTTCCCGCGCGAGTTCATCTACCCGGGCAAGAACGCCGTCTCCGCGCAGATCGACGTGGGCCGCACGGTCATCCGCCGGGCCGAACGCCGGGCGGCGGAGCTCAAGCAGAAGGGACTCCTGAACAGCGCCGAGATCCACCAGTACCTGAACCGGCTCGCCGACATGCTGTTCTCGCTGGCCCGCTACGCGGAGGAAAAGGGCTGAAGCCCGGGGCAGGCGTCGTGCCTGCCGATCTTTCGCATGACGGGCGTAACGCCCGTTCCACCTTTGGATATATGAAGATCATCAAGACCGGGGCCGTCGTGCTGGCGGTTCTCCTGGCCGTCTACACCGGATACCGACTCTTCTCCCCCCCGCCGCCGGTGACAAACCCGCGGCCGGCGGGAGAGAACATCCTCTGCTTCGGCGACAGCCTCACGTACGGCACCGGCGCTTCGCAGGGCATGGACTACCCCTCCCAGCTCTCGCGCCGCATCGGCCGGCCCGTCATCAATGCGGGCATCCCCGGAGACACCACATCCACGGCTTTGGCCCGCCTCGAGCGGGACGTGCTGGAACGGTCCCCGCGCATCGTCCTGATCACCCTCGGGGGAAACGACCTGAAGAACCGCCAGGACCGGGATCAGGCCTTCCGGAATCTCAAGACGATCATCACCGCCATCCAGGGACGCGGGGCCCTCGTCATCGTCGGGGGGCTCGACATCCCTGTCTGGGGCAGGGGGTTCCAGGAACAGTACCGGAAGGTAAGCGAGGAGACGGGGGCCGTCCTGGTGCCGGACGCCCTGAAGGGCCTGCTGGGGAATCCGGAGAAGATGAGCGACGCCATCCACCCCAACGACGCAGGCTACGGCATCATGGCGGGCTACTTCCACGAGGCGATCAAGCCGTACCTCTTTGGTATCTTCCGTTGCCGCTAAAAAGCTCCGAGTTGGCAAGAGGAAATCTTGATCTTCAGCTTTTCGCAGGCCGAGGACACCCGGATTTTTGCGAGCTTGAACTCCTTGGCAATGCGGAACACGTCCGCACAGGGCAGCCGGCCGTCGCTGAGGGCCTTGCGGATGGCCGCCTCCAGGTCCTCGGGCACCGACTCCGCGGGCTGGATGATCCGGCTGACGGGCGTGTACCCGAACAAGCCCAGCTGGCACTTGCTCAGCGGGATCTCCAGCAGATCGATCGCCTGGCCGATCTCGGCCGGCGTCAGGTTCAGTTCGCTCGCTGCCTGAAATGCCAGGGGGCACGTCAGCGCCCCGTCGGTCCTTGCCTTCTTCAACAGCTCCGCGACTTCCTTCTTCACGCTCGCACCGGGGTGCTTCGACGCAAAGTGTCCTTTGTCTTTCCTGGCCATGCCTAGTACTTCACATAGTGGAACGGCTCCACCGAAGACAGGGCATCGTCGTCGAGCGTCTTGAAGCCCGCCTTCTCGATCAGCTTCTGGGCCCTTGCGATGTCGTCCACCTCGCGTCCACCTCGACGACGAAGACGGCCGTCTTCCAGCTGTCGAGCACGAACCCGTAGGCATTGTTGACGTTGACGTTCTCCTGGAAGAGCATCTGCGTGAGCCGGTCGAGGCCTCCCGGCCTGTCATCGATGATCACGGCGATGACCTCCTTGGTCGTCACCATCATCCCGTCCTTCTTGATCGCCTTGATGGCCTTCTGCGGGTCGTCGACGATGAGGTTGATGACGCCGAAGGTGGCCGTCGTGGCGATCGTCGTGGCCCGGATGTTCACTTTTTCTTTTCCCAGGATCCGGGTAAGCCGGGCCAGCTGCCCGGGCTTGTTCTCTGCGAACACGGAGATCTGATGCACGATCAT
>JALOPC010000080.1 GCA_025454095.1 Syntrophales bacterium
TCAGCCGTAGATCCCGGGGTTGAGGCAGTCGGGGGGGCGCTCCCCCTTCAGCATGGCCAGCAGGTTCGTCGCGGCCTTGACGGACATGCCCGAGCGCGACGACCGCGTCGCCGAGGCCGTGTGGGGGGCGATGACGACGTTGGCGAGCTCCGCAAGTCCGGGCACCATCTTCGGCTCGAATTCGTAGACGTCGAGGGCGGCCCCGGCGATGACGTTGCTGCGAAGCGCCTCCACGAGCTCGGCCTCGTGGATGACGGGACCGCGGGCCGTGTTGACGAGGTATGCCGTGGGCTTCATCATCGCGAGGGTCTTCGCGTTGAACAGGTGCCGCGTGCTCGGCATGAGGGGCACGTGGATGCTCACGAAGTCCGACTCCCGCAGCAGCTCCTCGAAGGGGACCTTGCGGGCCCCCAGTTCCTTTTCGAGGACGGGGTTGGCGACTTGGACATGAGGGCCATGGCCGTGCCGATCCGGCCCGCCCCGACGATGCCGAGGGTCTTCCCCGTAACGTCGCCGCCGATGAACTGCAGGGGCCCCCAGCCCTGCCAGGCGCCCGAGCGCATGACCTTCTCCGATTCGATGAGGCGCCGGGCGACGGCGAACAGCAGCAGCGCCCAGGCCATCTCCGCCGTGGCCAGCGTCAGCACGCCGGGCGTGTTCGACAGCGGGATCTTCCGTTCCGTGGCGGCCTTCACGTCCAGGTTGTCGAAGCCGACGGCGTAGTTGGCGAAGCCCCTGACCCCCTTTGCGGCGTCCATGACCTCGCCGTCGATGCGGTCGGTCAGCAGGGTGATCACGCCGTCGCGGCCCTTGACGTTCCGCAGCAGTTCCTCCCGGGTGAGGGGGCGGTCCTCGGGGTTGATCTCCACGTTGCAGGTCTCCCGCAGCAGGGTCAGGCCCTCCACGGGGATGAGGCGCGTGACGTAGACGTTGAACTTGGCCATGTGTCCCTCCTTCTCTATCGCTTCGCGTCGGCGGGGACCGCCGCGCATCCCGTCTGTTTCAAGCAGGTGCCGCCGGCAGGCTATTTCAGCCCCAGGAACTCCCTCTCGATGAATTTCCAGGTCTTCAGGTAGTCGTCCCCCGCGATGAGCCTCGAGAAGGCCTTGTCGTCGATGCGGTCGAGCATCGACCAGATGCGGTTCGTGATCCGGCTGTTGGCCTCGAAGGTCCCCCGGATGTCCCAGCGCGTGGGGGAGGTGTCGGAGGTCAGGTAGTCCCGGTAGCCGATCTTTTTCAGCCAGTAGAGGAACTCGACGTACTCCAGGAAGTGCCGCGTCCCGCAGAAGTAGTCCCAGTCCCAGCGGCCGTCGTTGTCGTTGATGTGCACGTAGAGCCGGTAGGGGCTCGACGCCACGAGGGCCGCGGCCTCGGCGGGCTGCTCGCCGCCGTAGACGGAGTGGCCGAAATCGAGGGTGACGCCCATGCTCTCGAGCCCGACGTCGTGCAGCAGGCACAGCGTCTTGGCCGCCGAGTCGATGAAGCACTTCCCGCGCGTCTCGCTGGGTTTGTACTCGACGAAGAGGGGGATCTCGGGGCGGTAGGCGCCGCACTCGCCGAAGGCGTCGACGAGATACGTCCACATCTTGCGGTAGTCGCACTGGAAGGCGAACTCGAAGCCGTCGCCCAGGGGGCAGCAGGTCACCTTGTCGGCGCCGACGGCCGCCGCGAAGTCCTTGGCCTCCCGGATGAACCGGATCGCCTTTTCGCGCACCGCCTTCTTCGTCGACGTGAGGCCGCCGTTGAGGAACTCCGGCTCCGCCTTGACGTTCACGTTCACCGCGGCAACCTTCAGCCGGTGCTTCTTCAGCAGCCCCTGCGCGAACGCCGCGTCGTTGACCTCGTAGGGGTAAACGATCTCGACGCCGTCGTAGCCCCGGATCTTCGCCATGAGGGCGAATTTCTGCTCGACGCTCCGGGGCTCGTTGTACAGGTGGAACCGGTCCTTCGTCTGGCCGAGAAAACCGGTGATGATCCCCATCTTGACCATGTTATCCCCTCTTGAGGAGCCGCTTTGCCGCCGCGGCGATGTGGTCCCTGGACAACCCGTATTTCTCGAGGAGCTTCCCGTAGCTGCCGCTCTCGGCGAAGGTGTCCTCCAGGCCCAGGTTGTCGAAGGGCACCACCTTGTTCTTGAGGCAGAAGTTGGAGAGCTCGTAGCCCAGGCCGTTTCGCTTCTGGTGGTTCTCGGCGACGACGAGGGCGCCCGTCTTGTCCAGAGATCGCAGCAGGGTTTCCGCGTCGAAGGGCTTGACCGAGTACAGGTCGATCACCTCGGCGCGGATGCCCTCCTTCGCGAGGATGCCCGCGGCCCCGATCGCCTCGAACACGATGTCGCCGTAGGTTGCGATCGTCACATCCGACCCCTCGAGGAGCACGTGGCTTCCCCCCATGCGGAAGGCGTCGCCCGCCTCGTAGAGATCGAGGATCGGGTCCCGCATGAGACGGACGAAGACGGGGCCCGGCGTCTGCAGCGCCACGTCGAAGAGCTTCTTTGCCGCCCACGTGTCGGCGGGCACGAGCACCTTCATGTTGGGCAGCGTCGTCATGTTGGCGATGTCTTCCGTCGCCTGGTGCGTCACCCCGTCGATGGCCGGCGTGAACCCGCCGTGGGAGGAGAGAAACTTCACGTTGAGATCGGGGTAGCACACGAAGGTCCGCACCGATTCGAGGGCCCGCAGGGTGATGAAGACGCCGTAGGTCGAGGCGACGACGGTCCGGCCGTCGGCGGCCATGCCCGCGGCGGCGCTCACCATGTTGCCCTCGGCGATGCCCATGTTGAAGTATCGCTCCGGGAAACGGTCGCCGAAGAGGTGGGAGAATGTCGAGTAGCCGATGTCGGCCTCGAAGACGACGAAGTCGCCGTCGATGGCGCCGTACTCGGCCATCCGCTCGGAGAAGGCCCGGCGGGTCGGGATGCTGGCTGGTGTCAATGCGTTCGGTCTCATGAGTCTTCCCCCCAGATCTCCTTCATGGCGCAGGCGAGCTCGTCGGCATTCGGGCACTTGCCGTGCCACTCGAAACGGTCTTCCATGTAGCTCACCCCCTTGCCCTTCACCGTGTTGGCGACGATGCAGGCGGGCCTGCCACGGACCCGGCGGGCCTTTTCGATCGTCCCGAGAATCGTCTTCATGTCATGGCCGTCGATCTCGAAGGTCTTCCAGCCGAAGGCCTTGAACTTCGCCGCGACGTCGCCCATGGGCATGATGTCGTCGCAGCAGCCGTCCATCTGCAGGCGGTTTCGGTCGACAAAGGCGATGAGGCGGTCCGCCTTGAACTTCGCGGCCGCCATGGCGGCTTCCCAGACGTGCCCCTCGTTGATCTCGCCGTCGCCGAGCATCACGTAGACATGGTAGCGCTTTCCCCGGAGCTTTCCCTCGAGGGCCATGCCGAGGCCGATGCTGAGGCCGTGGCCCAGGGAGCCCGTCGTCATGTCGATGCCGGGCGTCTTCCGGATGGGGTGGCCCTGCAGGATGCTCTCGAACTGCCGCAGCGTGTCCAGGTGCTCGAGCCCGAAGAAGCCCCGCATGGCGAGGCAGGTGTAGAGGACGGGGCAGGCATGCCCTTTCGACAGGAGAAAGCGGTCCCGGTCGGGCCAGCGCGGGTTGGCCGGGTCCACCCGCAGGATGTCGAAGTAAAGGGCCGTCACGATGTCGGCCGCCGAGAGGGCGCCGCCGGGGTGCCCGGACTTGGCCTTGTAGATCATGTCGACGAGTCGGGAACGGACCTCGCGTGCCTTTTCGGAGAGAAAGGCCGCCCGCTCGTCGAGGGTGCGGTTTCGGTCTTGGGTCGATGCCATCAAGAGGTTCTCCCTTCTGCTTTGCCCCGGGGCCGCAGGTGCCGCATTCAGGCCGGCTGCCTCTGGGTCCCCGCCATTTTTTCCTGCAGCATGTCCTTCATGAGCTGTTGTCTCGATCGGTTGAAATGCTGACGCGCGATCTTTTCCGCCTGCTCCGGCTTGCCCGACGCGATGGCCTCGATGAGGGCCTCGTGCTCGGGCAGCGTTTCCCGCGGGTGCCTGACGAGACCTTCCATGACGTCGATGCGGTAGCTCACGGTGATGATGTTGTAGTTCTCGAGGATGTCGTTGAGCAGGTCGAACCCCCCGAGCTCGATGAGAAACTGATGAAAGCGGCGATCTTCCTCGGCATAGCGCTTGATGCTCTGCGCGCTGTCCGAGAGGTCGGCATCCCGGAAGAAGCCGCGGAGCCGGTCGGCCTGCGCCGGGCTGATGATGTGGGCCGCGCGCCGGGCCGCAAGCCCCTCGAGGATCTCCCGGAGTTCGAAGGCCTCGAGGACCTCTTCCTTCGTGAAGCGCCGGACGTAGAAACCCCTGCGGGGAACGGCCTGGACGAGCTTTTCCTGCTCGAGCTTCTTGAGGGCGCACATCAGCGGCGTGCGGCTCACGCCGAACTCCCGGGCGATCTTTTCCTGGAGGATCTTGTCACCCGGCTTGAGCTTGCGGTCGACGATCATCGACTTGAGCTCCCGGTACACCTTGAAGTCAAGGTTCTCGTGGCGCGTACCCAGTTTTTTCATGGCCTCTCCTCCGCGAAAACGTGGGCGTGAATTGAATATTGTATGCAAAAAACACTAAATCGTTTCCCATCCGTTTTGTCAAGGAAAAACTCTCCCCTTGGAGAAGCGTCTGAGTGAAGAGGAAAAACAAATCCCCCTTTCATCCCCCTTTGCAAAAGGGGGAACGAGGGGGATTTTCTTGCGATGCTGCTTGATACTCGGTTATTCGACGAGAATAACCTGCAAATCCATCACATTCGTGCCCGTCGGGCCTGTCTTGAAAAGGCCGCCTGCCTGCTCGAAGAAGCGGTAGGAGTCGTTGTCGTCGAGAAAGGCCTGCGCGTTGAGGCCGAGGGACCGCGCCCCCGGGACCGTCTGCCCGTCTGCGAGGGCCCCCGCAGCGTCGGTGGGCCCGTCGGTTCCGTCCGTGCCCGCCGAGAGAAACGTGATGCCCGACGTCCCCTCGATGGCGAGGGCGAAAGCCAGGGCCATCTCCGTGTTGCGGCCGCCGAGACCCCGCCCCCGGACGGTTACCGTGGTCTCGCCCCCGGCGATGAGGCAGACTCGTCTCCGGCCCGACGCCAGGCAGGACTGCGATTCCAAAACCTGCCGGTAGAGCCACCGGGCGGCCTCGCGGGCCTCCCCCTGCAGCGCCGTGGTGAGCACGACCGGCTCGTATCCCATGGCGAGGGCTTTGAGGCGGGCGGCCTCCGTGGCGATGCGGTTGCTGCCGATGACGAGGTTCTCCACGCGGTCGAACACGGGGTTGCCCTCTTTGGGCGTGTCCAGGATCTTGCCCCCCGCGCCGTCGCGAAGGATCCGCATGATGCGCTGCGGCATCTCGCCGGCCTTGTCGTACCGGGTCACGATGTCGAGAGCCTCGGCCCAGGTCGTCGTGTCGGGCGCCGTGGGGCCGGAGGCGATGAAATCGACGGGATCCCCGATCACGTCGGAGAGGATGAGCGAAACCACCCGGGCCGGCCAGGCCGCCTCGGCAAGCCTCCCGGCCTTGACGCGGGAGAGGTGTTTTCGCACCGTGTTGAGTTCCATGATGTCGGCGCCGCCGCGCAGGAGGATACGGGTCATCTCCTGCTTGTCGTCGAGCGACAGGCCCTCCATCGGGGAAACGAAAAGGGCGGATCCCCCTCCCGAGATCAGGCAGACGACCAGGCTCTCGCGCCCTGCCTGACCGATGAGGCCGACGGCCTTGCCCGCCCCGGCAACGCTGTTTTCATCGGGTACGGGGTGTCCCGCTTCGACGAGCTCGATCGGCCCCGCAGGGAGACCGCCCTCGCAGTGGCCGTACTTGGTCACGACGACACCGCCGCGGACGCTCTCTCCCATCTCGTCGAGAAGGGCGCGGGTCATGGGGCAGGCGGCCTTGCCGAAGCCGACGACGACGATGTCCTTCAGACCCTCGTCCCGGCGGATTGCGCGAATCCGCTCCGCGTGCCTGGCGACGGCGGCGCGGGGGTCGACGGCGCGGAGCGCCTCATGGAAGATCTCGACGGCATCGCGGTTCATGTCCGTTCTCCTGGCGGGCTCGTCGGCGCTCCTTCCAGGAACGCCCGGATCGTGTCGCGGAAGACATTCGGCGCCTGGAACAGAGCATAGTGGCCCAGGGGGTGCTCGAACGAACAGAGCCGGGAGCCGGGGATTCGCTCGTGGGCCCTGCGGGCCATGCACAGCCGGACCCAGTGGTCGTTTGCCACGTGCAGGATCAGCGTCCTCGCCCGGATGCGGTCGAGCCGCCCCGTCACGTCGAACGCCTCGCCCGCCCGGTTGCGGTAGAGCAGGTCGATGGCGTCGTAGTTGCGGCCGTAGGGGACGAGGATCGCCCCTTCCTTCCCGTGCATCTCCCAGGCGAAGGCCTCCTTCTGAACGGCCTCCCAGCCGGCCTCGATCCGGTGGTCGAAGCTCATCGCCGAGTGGAACAGGATGGACCAGCCGAACATGACGCCCCGGTAGGGGTGCTGCTCCTTCGGCAGGTGGTAGTATCGGCCGGAGGTTGCGCGCCAGGAGGGGTCGCTCTCGATGGCCGCCGACATGAGCCTGAAGAGCCACCGGAGGCTGGCGTCCGCTTCCGTCACGCCGCCCATGGGCATGATCGCTTCGACGCAGCCGGGGTGCATCAGGGCCCAGAGGTAGCTCTGGATGGCGCCCATGGAGGCCCCCGTGGCGAGCCGGATCCGGCTCACCTTCAGGTGGTCCCGCAGCAGCCGGTAGTTGGCCTGGACGCAGTCGAAGATGCTGTAGGGCGGGAACGCGAGCCCGAGGCCGTCGCTCGGTTTGCTGGCGCCCCAGAGACCGAGGGCATCGACGAAGACGACGTAGTAGCGGTTCGTGTCGATCAGTTCCCCGGGGCCCACGGCGGGGCCGCCGCAGAAGTCGTTGCCGCCCTGGCCCCGGTGCCAGTAAAAGTACATGAGGCCCGCATCGCCCGAGTAGAAGGGACTGAAGAGAATCGCGTTGTCGATGTGCCCGTCGGCGTCCCGGTGGGGGGTCCCGACGGCGATGCAGGCCGCGCGCAGGGGCCCTGCGCCCAGGGACTCGAGGGTCACGCCGCCGCGGCCGCCCGACTCCCACGATGCCGGGTCGTCGAGATCGTAGGTCCCGCCGATCCGGAAGCCCGGGATTTCGTAGAAGGTTTTGAGGTGTGCCAGGCCCTCCACCCCGCAGAGGGCGGTGACGGGCTGGCGGCTCGCTTCTGCTTTGTTCATGATTTCCGTTTCTCCCAAGCGCGAAAGGCTATTCCTGCTGTGCAAAACAGAGGAAGGAATTCTGCGATGCCTTGATCACTTCGAACACCTCCGCGTCTCCGCCCGAAAGGCTCATCACGCCGCGCCACCGGGCAAGCCCCCGCACGGCCTCGTCGTAGCGCACGGCCGCCGTCTGCGAACGGTGGCAGGCCAGGGCC
>JALOPC010000361.1 GCA_025454095.1 Syntrophales bacterium
AACCTGCTCGTCAAGACCGTCCTGGGCTCCCTCGGCCGCCTCGACGGCAACCTCATCTACGGCAGGCGGGAGGTGACCTCCAACTACGCCTCCTTCGCCTCCTTCACGAAGATCGACATCGACACGGTGGGCGCCACGCCGCGCTACATCCTCGACAGGAAGCTCTTCGGATTCGACAACAAACTCACCGTCGGCTTCGACTTCTACCAGGACAAGCTCGACAAGGACACCTTCGCGGACCGCTCGCAGGCCGCGAGGACCTACGAGGCGGATCTCAAGCGGCAGACGATGGGGCTCTACGCCCGCGACGAGTTCAGCGTCCTGAAGGACCTCATCCTGGCCAGGACCTCATCCTGGCCCTGGGCGCCCGGACGGAAAGGGCCAACGTCGACGGCAGCGAGACGAACCTCGGGACGGGGGCGACGGTCTTCGACGCCGAGAAGATCCACAAGGGGACGGCCTGGGAGGGGTCGCTGACGTACCTCTTCGGCGAGAAGGCGAAGGCCTGGGCCAAGTACGCCACGATCTACCGCTTCCCGTCGCTCGACCAGCAGGCCTCGTACTACGCCTTTCCCTTCGACAGCTTCCTGACGGACCTGGAGAAGGAGACGGGCAAGAGCGTCGAGGTGGGCACGCAGGCAAGCCCGCTCAAGGAGCTCAAGCTCGGGCTCACGTTCTACCTCATCGACATGGAGGACGAGATCAGCTACAACCCCGTCACCTTCCGCAACGAGAACCTCGACAAGACGCGGCACCGGGGCGTCGAGTTCACGCTGGACTGGCAGTTCCGCAAACTCGCGCGGCTTCTCGCCAACTACACGTTCCAGGAGGCCTACTTCACGGAAGGGGCGAACAAGGACAAGGACGTCCCGCTCGTGCCGAACCACATGGCCAACGCAGCCCTCGAGATCTTCCTGCCCTGGAACTTCACGCTGCGGCCCGAGATCCGGTACGTGGGCGACCAGTACTTCGGCTCCGACATCGACAACAGCGCGACGAAGCTCGACAGCTACACGATCGTCAACCTCTATCTGCGCTGGCAGCCCGACTGGAACGTGGGAGTGGAAAACCTGACCAACAAGAGCTATGTCCCCGTGGGGTACGAGACCTTCTCGGGGCTCAGCTATTACCCCGCGCCGGAGATCAACTTCCGGGGAGGGGTCTCGCTGTATTTCTGATGCGGTAAAGGCGAATCATGAACGTCACGACATGGAGGAGAGAAAGCCCCGCTGACCTGGGCCTTGCCATCGCCGGGCCGGCGGAGCACTCCGCACGGCAGCCGTCGCGGCGCCGCGGCAGAGGCATGCTGTCCGGGATTGCCCTGTCCGCGGCTCTCCACGCGGGCGTCCTTGCACTTGTCCTCTATGCCGTTGCGAATCCTTTCGTCGGGTTCCCGACGGCCGGCGACGAGGGGATCGTCCGGGTTTCGCTCGTGACCGTCACGGCGGGTCCTGAAAACGGCAGCGAGGCCGCCCGGGCCGACGAGGCGAAGAAACGGCAGGCCCTTCCCGCGAAAGCCGCGCCCGCCGTCGTGCAGAAGGCCATGGAGAAGACCGTCGTCGCCGAGGCGGCCGATTATGCGCCGGTGCGGCGGGAAGCGGCGCAGACGAGCGTTTCCGTCGAGTCCGCCCGGGCGCACACGACAGCGGCGGCCCCGGGGCGCGGCACCGCGGCGAGCGACGCAGCCCGGGGGCAGCGTCCGATCGGCGCCGCATCGCAGGAAGGCTACTCGGAGGCCATGCCGCGCTACCGCGAGAACCGGCCCCCTGTTTATCCCGGCGCTGCAAGGCAGAGGGGCTACGAGGGCGACGTGCTGATCGCGGCCGAGGTGCGATCCGACGGGCGGATCGGGGCCGCCCGCGTCAAGCGCTCCTCGGGCTATGCCTCCCTGGACGATTCGGCCCTCGAGGCCGTGCGGGCCTGGAGGTTCGAACCGGCAAAACGGATGGGAACTCCCGTGGACGCCTGGGTCGAGATTCCCATCCGCTTCAAGCTCTCGCCCGGCGACTCGTTCATGTGAGAGACGGGGGTCGTAACCCTGCCCGCCTTATTGATTGGCTGTGTCGCATTTCCTGTTCTGTCATTCCGTGCAAGCGAAGCGCGACGCGGAATCCAGCCTTTTCAGGAATTTCTGGATGCCCGCTTTCGCGGGCATGACAATATTTTGTTGAATTTCCCGATTGTGACACAGCCCATGAGTGGGGCGGGATAATCAAGAGGAGTCTGTAAATGCCCGTCCCGCAAGGGCTTGAGGGGGCGCCGGGCAGGCCGTCGAAAAAAATTTATTGACAGGCCCGGCCGATCGTGTTTTCATGAGCTACTTTTTTTAAGGAATTCTCCGTTATGGGCAGCAAGAACGTCCGGTATTTTGGCTTCTGGTTTAGCAGCTATTATTATTCTGGTTTAGCAGCTATTATTATTACGGACAGGTCTGCCCGTTGCCGAGGAGCACTTAGAAGCCACACAGCAATAAGTCAACCGAAGCCATGGGTAGATCGAAAGACGCTGCCCATGGCTTTTTTATTTCTCCTTCTCCCCGGGCCATGGCGGCGGCAACCGCCATGGCCCTTTTCATGGGAGGTACCGTCATTATGATCATCGTCATGAAGCGAAACGCCACGGATGCGCAGGTCGACCGGGTTGTCGAGTGGATCGAGTCCGTCGGCTACCGGGCCCACCTGTCCCGCGGCACGGAGAAAACGATCATCGGCGCCGTGGGCGACGCGCGGGGCCGGGAGCAGATCAAGTCCGTCGGGCACCTGCCGGGCGTGGAAAGCGTCGTTCCCATCCTCAAGCCCTACAAGCTGGCCAGCCGCGAGTTCCGCGAGCAGGATACCGTGGTCCGCGTGGGCCCCCTCGGGATCGGTGACGGCACCTTCACCGTCATGGCGGGGCCCTGCGCCGTCGAGACGGAGGAGCAGCTCATGGAGTGCGCCTACGTGGCGAAGAAGGCGGGGGCCCACATCCTGCGCGGCGGCGCCTTCAAGCCCAGGACCTCGCCTTACAGCTTCCAGGGTCTCGAGGAGGCGGGGCTCAAGCTCCTCAAGAAGGTCCGCGAGCGCACGGGGCTCCCCGTGGTGACGGAGGTGGTCAACCCCGCCGACGTGGACCTCGTGGAGGCCTACGCGGACATCCTCCAGATCGGCGCGCGCAACGTCCAGAACTTCGCCCTGCTGAAACGGGTCGGCCAGGCCCGCAAGCCCGTCCTGCTGAAGCGCGGCATGATGACGACGATCGAGGAGCTCCTCATGTCGGCCGAGTACATCCTCTCCGAGGGCAATCCCGACGTGATCCTCTGCGAGCGCGGCATCCGGACCTTCGAGACGGCCACCCGCAACACGCTGGACCTCTCGGCCGTGGTCGTCCTCAAGCAGCTCTCGCACCTGCCGGTCATCGTGGACCCGAGCCACGCGGCGGGCCACTGGAAGTACGTGGCCCCCCTGGCCCGGGCGGCCGTGGCCGTCGGGGCCGACGGGATCATCGTCGAGGTCCACCCCGAGCCCGAGAAGGCCGTCTCCGACGGGATGCAGTCCCTGAAGCCGGAGAAGTTCTACCAGCTCATGGAGGACATCGGTATCCTCGAGGGGGCCATGCGGCAGATGAGGGCAAACTCATGAACCGGATCCGCGTGAACCTCGACAGGCGCCTGAGCGCAAGCTACGACATCCACATCGGCCGCGGCATCCTGGACCGCATGGCGCTGATCCTCGCCAAGGGAAACTGGGCGGGCCGCTGGTTCGTCGTCACCGACGAGACCGTGGCGGGGCTGCACGGGGAGCGCGCGCTCGCCGCGCTGGCCGGTGCGGGGCTGAAGGCCGAGTGCCTGACGATCCCCCCCGGCGAGGGGGCCAAGACCGTTTCGACCTGCCTGGGGCTTGCCGAAGATCTCCTGGAAAGGGGCGCCGACAGGGCCTCGGGCCTGATCGCCCTGGGCGGCGGGGTGGTGGGGGACGTGGCGGGGTTTCTCGCCTCGATCTACATGCGTGGCATCCCCTGCGTGCAGGTCCCCACGACGCTGCTGGCGCAGGTGGACAGCTCGATCGGGGGCAAGACCGGCGTGGACACCGGGGCGGGGAAGAATTTACTGGGGACCTTCCACCAGCCGAGGGCCGTCTTCATCGACATGACGTTCCTCGAGACCCTCCCGCAGCGGGAGTTCACAAGCGGCCTGGCCGAGATCGTGAAATATGGTATCATCGAGGACCCGGACCTGCTGGCGACCCTCGAGGAAAACGCCGCGGCCCTTCAGGGGCGGGACCCCGCGATCCTGGAGCGGGTCGTCTCCGCGTCGTGCCGCATCAAGAAGGGCATCGTCGAGATCGACGAGACGGAGAAGGGGCTGCGCCGCATCCTCAACTTCGGCCACACCGTGGGCCACGCCGTCGAGGCGGAATCCGGCTACGCCGTCTCCCACGGCGAGGCCGTGGCCATGGGAATGGCCGCCGCCGCGTTGCTCTCGGAGCGCCTGCGCTACCTCAATGCCGAGGACCGGGACCGCATCGAGAG